>CALWKP010000212.1 GCA_944381295.1 uncultured Clostridia bacterium
ACGGAAACATCCCGTGATCGACTTGGCAAGGGAAGTGGTAGAACGGGCTTATGGAGATGTCAGCGAAAAAAATTTTGACAACCCGGAAGAGGAAGGCTATAATAATTAGCGAAATAAAGATAGTAAAAAGACGTTGAAGGGAAAAAGACGTTTGGAGGACTTTTCAGAGAGTCGCCGGGTGGTGCAAGGTGACAGGGACCCAAATGTGGATAGCTCATCCCGGAGTTGCCAGCCCGAAGGTTTCCGATAAGGCTGGACGCAGAGGCAGCGTTAAAGGCCTGGGCCTTGTTGGAGGCTGACGAGGACTGGCGTGAAAGCGGCAGTCGAATGTAGGGTGGTACCGCGAAAGTGATTTCGTCCCGAATTCAGCAATTGCTGGATTCGGGATTTTTTTATTGCAAATCCACCGGCATGCCGAAGGCAAAAGGCAAAAAAATAAAGGAGTTGGATGTTATGTACGAAGGCTGCAAAAAGTATATCCCCTTTACCCCGGTGGAACTTCCTGACCGCACTTGGCCGGATAAAGTCATTGAAAAAGCACCGGTATGGTGTAGTGTCGACCTGCGGGATGGGAATCAGGCGTTGATCGACCCAATGAATCTGGAAGAAAAACTGTTGTTTTTCCGCACTCTTGTAGATATCGGGTTTAAAGAGATCGAAATCGGATTTCCTTCGGCTTCAGAAACAGAATATGAGATTTGCCGGGCATTGATCGAGCGCGATCTCATTCCTGACGATGTAGCGATCCAGGTGCTGGTACAGTGCCGTCCGCATCTTATCCAGAAAACGTTTGAGGCAATTGACGGAGCCAAAAATGTCATCGTCCATTTTTATAATTCGACTTCTACTTTACAGCGTAAAGTAGTGTTCAAAACAGATATGCAGGGCGTCATTGATATTGCAGTAGAAGGGGCAAAACTGGTCCGCGAGCTCACGGAAAAGGAGATTGCCCGGACAGGAGCTAATATCCGATATGAGTATTCTCCGGAGAGCTTTTCCGGGACAGAGATCGATAATTCGGTCCTGATCTGCGAAAAAGTTCTGGAAACTTTAGGTGCTACTCCGGAAAATAAAGTGATCCTGAATCTGCCAAATACCGTCGAAATGTCCACACCGAACCATTATGCCGATCAGGTGGAATATTTTTGCCGTCATTTGAAGCAGCGTGATTGTGCGATCATCAGTTTGCATCCGCATAACGACCGGGGAACTGGTACTGCGGCGACAGAATTGGGTGTTCTTGCCGGGGCGGAACGTGTGGAAGGGACCTTGTTTGGAAACGGTGAACGTACCGGTAATGCGGATATTATGAATGTTGCCATGAACCTCTATTCGCAGGGAGTCAACCCAGGACTTGATTTCTCCAACTTGCCGCATATCCGTGAGATTTATGAAAAATGCACGCGTATGACAGTACCGCCGCGTTATCCATATGCCGGAGATCTGGTGTTTACAGCTTTTTCGGGGTCGCATCAGGACGCAATCAGCAAAGGCGTCAAATATATGCAGGATAGCGGGACTCCCTATTGGGAGGTGCCCTATCTGCCGATTGACCCGGCGGATATCGGTAGGGAATATGAGCCGATCATCCGGATTAATAGCCAGTCTGGAAAGGGAGGCGCCGCGTTTGTTATGCAGCAGAATTTTGGGTACGAATTGCCGAAGGCGATGCACCCGGAATTTGGCGCATTGGTCAAACATGCCTGCGACGAAGCAGGACGCGAGTTACAGCCGCAGGAGATTTTCGACATTTTCCGGCGTTCCTATCTCGAAATCAAATATCCGTACAATCTCAAGCAGTATAAACTGTATGAAGAAAATGAAGCGGAGAGCGAAAATACAGTTGTCCATTTTGAAGGGAACCTGCGGTTCCGCCATGTGGACCATCAAATCAGCGGTAAAGGAAACGGCCCGATTGATGCGTTCTTTAACGCACTGCGTTCCATCGGAATCACGGATTACCAGTTTGTATCTTACAGCGAACATGCGGTAGGGGCTGGAGCTGACTCAAAAGCGCTTTCCTATATTCAGCTGAAAGATAAGGCAGGAAAACCGGTATTTGGTGTTGGTATGGATGGTAATATTAGTCTTGCGTCGATTAAGGGAATTATCTGTGCAATCAACCGTGCATCCGGTGAACAGAAAAAACAGTAACAGGAGGAAACGACCATGAAAGAATATCAGATTGCTGTTTTAAAAGGAGATGGGATTGGTCCCGAAATCGTAGAGGAAGCTATTCGTGTGTTGGATAAAGCAGGGGAGAAATTTGGATTTCAGATGAAATACCAGTATGCGCTGCTTGGTGGCTGTGCGATTGATGAGACGGGCATGCCGTTGCCGCAGGAAACCGTTGCGATTTGTAAGGCAGCAGATTCCACTTTGCTTGGTGCGGTGGGCGGACCAAAATGGGATACGGTTCCAGGGGATCGCCGTCCGGAAAAGGGATTGCTTGGCATCCGGGAAGCTTTGGGGCTGTTTGCAAATCTTCGTCCGGCAGTGATTTTTCCAGAACTGCGTGGTGCATCGCCTATTCGTCCTGAGATTATTGGAGATGGTTTGGATGTCCTGGTCGTGCGCGAACTGACCGGCGGAATCTATTTTGGAGAACGTGGCCGTCGAACGGTGAATGGTGTGGAAGCTGCCTATGATACCGAACAGTATACCGTGCCGGAAATCGAACGGATTGCAAGGGTAGCGTTTGATATGGTAAAAAAGAGAAAACACCGTGTATGCAGTGTGGATAAGGCAAATGTGCTGGAAAGTTCCCGTTTGTGGCGCGCTGTGGTAACTCGAGTTCATGAGGAAGAATATCCCGATGTGGAGCTCAGTCATATGTATGTGGATAACTGTGCCATGCAGTTGGTACGCAATCCTGGGCAGTTTGATGTCATTGTGACCTCCAATATTTTTGGAGATATCCTTTCTGATGAAGCGTCCATGATTAGCGGAAGTATTGGGATGCTTGCAAGTGCAAGTCTCGGGAGCGGAAAGGCAGGTTTATATGAACCGATTCACGGCTCTGCTCCGGACATTGCGGGGACCGGTAAGGCAAACCCACTGGCAACGATCCTGTCAGCTGCAATGATGCTGCGGTATTCCCTTGGAGAAGCGGAAGCCGCGGATGCGATTGAAGCAGCAGTTTCGCGTGTGCTGGCACAGGCGCGCACAGCGGACATCTGGACAGAAGGTATGCGTCAGGTTTCCTGTGCAGAAATGGGTGCGCTTGTCTGTGAAGCGCTTTAAGATAGAAATTTACAGGAATTTTTGAAAATAGAGGGGACAGCCCGGGGACACCATAAGCCTCCGGGCTGCTTCATCGGGGTAGAACAATGTCAGAACAGCTTACATTTCAAAAGGGACTGCGAGATGGAATTCCGATTTGTCTGGGATATCTCAGTGTATCCTTTGCGTTTGGTATGATGGCAGCACAGGGTGGGATGCCGGTCTGGGTAGCTCTGCTGATTTCCATGACGAACCTTACCTCTGCGGGTCAGGTGGCAGGCACCAGCCTGATTCTGGCAGGCGGGATGTATCTTGAAATTGCGGTCACCACCTTTGTCATCAATATCCGGTATATGCTCATGTCGTTGTCATTGTCGCAGAAAGTAGATGAGGCAATGACGACCTTTCAGCGATGGGTTCTTTCGTTTGGGGTGACGGATGAAATTTTTGCCGTTGCAATGCAGCAAAAGGGGGAAATCAATGCCCGGTATTTTTCAGGGTTGATTTGTCTGCCGTATTGTGGATGGGCGCTCGGGACTTTCCTGGGAGCGGCTGCGACCGGGATTTTGCCGGAATCACTGCGCAGTGCACTGGGGATCGCGATTTATGGAATGTTCCTGGCCATCATTATCCCGCCATCTCGTACATCGAAACCGATTCGGCGTGTAGTAATTTTTGCGGGAATCCTGTCGTGTGTGTTTACCTGGACGCCTGGCCTGAATCAGCTCTCAAGCGGATGGGTGATTATCCTCTGCGCAGTTGTTGCATCTGCACTGGCAGCCTTGCAGTATCCGATTGCAAAGGAGGCGCAGACATGAACTATCCCTATGTCCTGACCGGTATCTTTATTATGGCGCTGGTAACGTATATCCCGCGTATGCTGCCATTGGCGGTGTTCCGGAAAAAAATAGAGAATCCATTTATCCAGTCCTTTTTGGCGTATGTACCATATGCAGTGTTGTCGGCGATGACATTTCCAGCAATCCTTTCCTCAACGGCGAGCGGATGGAGTGCTGCGGCAGGATTGGTGGCAGCAATTCTTCTGGCTTATAAGGGGAAGGGGTTACTTACAGTAGCAATTGGCGCAACAGCGGTGGTCTTTCTTGTCGAGCAGGGAATGGTACTTGCCGGGATAGGGTAAAGTACAAATGGTTTCCTGCTGGTAAGGCTGTTAGCTGGATAATAGAAAAATCGTTTTTTATTAGTGGAGAAGGGTGAAATATCCTTTCTCCGCTTTTTTTGACAAAATTAAAAAGTTTTTCCGTTTTTTTCCTTTGAATGAGTGGATTTTTTTAAGGATTGCGGGTATCATGAAAAAAAGGGCAAAAGGAGAGAACACGATTCAGTCAGCTTCGGAAGAAATTTGTGCAAAGTTATTTGCCTTGCGGGATGATAATTACCGTTCGTTTCAGGCGAAGTTAATGCCTACGGTAGATCCGGAAACCGTGATTGGAGTCCGTATGCCGGCTTTACGACGATTGGAAAAGGAATTGCGTAACACAGAACAAGCAGAGCAGTTTTTGGAGATACTGCCGCATGGATATTACGAAGAAAACAATTTGCATGGCCTTTTGATTGCGAGCAAGCGTGACTACAGTGAAACGGTAGAGTCATTGGAAAAATTTTTGCCTTATGTGGATAATTGGGCAACTTGTGACTTGATTCATCCACGGGCATTTGAGAAACGTCCGGAAAACTTACCGAAACAATTATATATATGGCTGCAAAGCGAAAAGGTGTATACAGTACGTTTTGCCCTGGGAATGTTGATGAGTTTGTATTTAGACGAAGCTTTTTTGCCGGAATATGCACAGTGGGCAGCTGAGGTGCGGAGTGAGGAATATTATATCAACATGATGGTGGCATGGTATTTTACGACAGCTTTGGCAAAACAGTGGGAAGAGATTGTGCCCTATCTTGAGAACAAGAAATTATCACAATGGACACACAACAGAACAATTCAGAAAGCAGTAGAAAGCCTGCGGATCACGCCGGAACAGAAGTCGTATTTGCGTTCACTGCGCAGAAAAAGCCCGACAGCTTGATGGTTCCAGGCACCCCTCTTTTGATTTTGTAAAAATATGCTATAATTTTTTAAGATCCTGTCTTTGCGTTTTGGGCGGCCGTGAATTTTTGAGCGGTCCGGGACGCAGATTTTTTGGAACTTTTTGGATGCCCTGTGGCTCCAAGCAGTTTCAGAAGGACAGAGAAAAAATACAGTAGGATAGGAGTCTTCAAAAATGAAACATAACATCCCGGTCCGCAGTGAAATGGACCCTCGGTTTACCTGGAACACGGCAGACCTGTTTTCAAGCGATGATGCATGGCGTGAGAAGCTCGCAGAGATCCGCGGTATGGTGAAAAAGGCCGGCGGGTATCAGGGACGCCTAGGCGAAAGCGGCGCAGTATTGCTGGAATACCTGCGTTTCCGCGATGAGCTGAGCCGTGAAATCGGCCCAATGATCTCCTATGCATTCCGGAAGAAGGACGAAGATACACGGAATCCGGTCTATCAAGAAATGGGTGCACAGGCACAGGATTTTTTGGTAGAGTTAAGCAAGGCGTTGGCGTTTGAAACACCGGAACTTCTGGAAATTCCTGATGATAAGATGAAAACATTTTATCAGGAAGAACAGGGATTGGAACACTATCGGCTGGCATTGACACGAGTACGGCGGAAAAAGGAGCATACACTATCTCAGGATGGGGAAATGTTGCTCGCGGCCGCGGGTCAGATGGGACAAGCACCCGACGAGATTTTTTCTCTGCTCAACGATGCAGATATGACCTATCCGGATGCAGTGGATCGTGAGGGGAAAACTTATCCTGTAACGCACGGGAGTTTTATTTCATTGTTGCAGTCACCAGACCGTACTTTGCGGGAATCGGCATTCCGTTCATTGTATGGGGTATACGGGCAGTTCCGGAATACGTCGTCTGCGATACTCAGCGCTCAGATGAAGCAGCTGAAATTCTTTGCGGATGCACGCCGCTATGAATCCCCGCTGCATGCAGCATTGGCGGATACAGAAGTCCCGGTAGAAATTTACCATAACCTGATTCAAGCCGTACACGACAATCTCCCTGCCATGCATCGGTATATTCGTTTGCGCAAGAAATTGCTTGGTGTAGAGAAACTGCACTACTATGATTTGTATACACCAATTGTTGCCGACGAAGATATGAAGGTGACCTTTGAAGAGGCGAAAGAACTGGCAAAAAAGGCGCTTGTTCCAATGGGAGAAGATTACCTGAAAATCCTCAAAGAAGGATTTAACAACCGTTGGATTGACGTGTATGAGAATCAAGGAAAGCGTTCGGGTGCTTATTCTGCGGGAGTTTATGGAGTCCATCCATTTGTACTGCTCAACTATTCGGATACGCTTGATGATGCGTTCACATTGGTGCATGAAATGGGACATGCGCTGCATTCGTATCTTTCCGATCACACCCAGAGCGTGACCTATGCGGAATATGTGATTTTTGTAGCAGAAGTAGCATCCACCTGCAATGAGTCTTTGTTGATGCAGTATCTGCTTAACCAGACTA
>CALWKP010000213.1 GCA_944381295.1 uncultured Clostridia bacterium
TTTTGTGTATATGCTTTGCTACTTGACGTGAGAAGGGTATATTCTGTGTTATCAGATGTTTAGTGATGTGTATTCTCAAGAAGAACTTATGGCCGTGGATACAGATGAAGAAGATCGAGAATCTATTGCTCGGGCGTGGAGGTTTGTCCAGCGGTATAAGAGCCAGTATGCATCAGGTTTTTTAGCGGGATGGGATATTGGCCGGGCGGCAATGTTGACCCGATGGGGGAGTTATTTGGGGTGGATTACTGAGAACGAAGCAGTCGGTATCCTTTGGGATCTCTCACAAAGAGTTGTAGAAGAAATACATAGTTGGAGAGAATTTGCACAGTCCTATCTTTTTGGAGGATTGATGTGGAAATTGCTATGCGGTGATAGTTCTGCTGGAAGTTATCTCGGTTTTCTTGCAGATGCGGCAACTGACTTACTTACGGGTAAACAGGATACATCCGACGGACAATGGAGAGATTGCCCTTGGCCGGAAAGGAGGAAAATTGGATTTGTGGAATAAAGATCCAAAGATAATTACTTGATAAGATACTAGGGAAGAAGAGAATGCCGGAATTCGTAAGGATTTCGGCATTCATAAATTAAGACGCAGTCTACAGGCTGCGTCTTTTCTGCTTTAAATCCAGATTTTGGATTTTCTGTTGATATGGTATAATGTCCGCAGAAAGATACTAACGCGGATATTTTAGCCTAATCACATCACTGAGCCAGGTGGAGGTACTAGGCATACGCAATTTGCGCGCCATAGGTGTGAGATAAAAAGTTTAGCGAATTTCATACAACGGATCGCCTTGGTTCGGAAGAAGGCGAAACATTGGTAAAGGTATCATGTTGCAGCTAGGAAGGATAGTATGCTTTCCCCAAAACTAAAAAAGCGGTTGTTTGCCGTAGCGGGAATCGGATGTTTTATTTTAGCGGTTTTCTTTATTTGGAAAATCACAAGGCTGTCTGAAGAATACACAGCAACCCAATCCATTATTAAAAATATTTCCGTTTACCGGGACGAAATAGAAAGTTGGGGCTATCAGGTGGATATTTTTGATCCGATGAAAGACGAATTTGCTGATAAAGGCGGTATGATAGCGAGGGACATCCTTTATTATTCGTTGCTCATTTATAAAGGATATATCTATGAACCGATTCTAATTCTGACAAATCAAGATGGGGAGAAGTGGTTTTTTATAATGGGTTTGACCAATATGCGCGGGAAACCAGAAGCATCGAGTTGACAGAGATGTATCATGATGAAGAAGAGACTCTGGAAATCGTGACACAGTTATGGATTAAGAAAGTAGACCATAACCGGCCAGCGGTTCTGAAAAGTCATGCGGAAGCAGGGGAGCGAGCTTATTATGATGTGGAGGTCCTTATTAATGGTTACGGAGTCTCCCTAGAAACGGGAGAAAGTGTTGTCATCCCGAACGGAGGCCCTTTCTCTACACAATATTGCAGCAATAATTTTCAGGAACATATGCGTTTTTGGGGGATAGATCCCGAGAGAGCAAATCGTACCGCAGAGCTTTACATCAAAAAAAGATTTACAGCAGAGCAGCTTTTGAGCTTTTACCGTCAAGGACTGACCCTGCAGGAGCGGTTAATGGAACTTTACTGTGAAGAAATGTTAACTTCCTGACCCCCCGTTCTGCTTTACGGAAAGTAAAACTGAAAAAAAAGTGTCTGGGTAGGCTGTTTTTTATCCGGAATATCATGTTGGGAGGGATACAACGACGGGAATAGTCTTTGCACTTTCCCTGATGTTTTTGTTGGTGCCGCCGCCATTGCGATCATTATGCTGGTTCTGCTGATTCAAACCATCCGACTGAGAAAACAGGTGCAGTATTTGGTATTGAAAATCGCTTGTATGTCTGCTGTGTTTTTGCTCAGCGCGGTTGCTATGGTTGGTTCGTGGATGATGCTTGCAATTAATTATTGAGGCATTCGTAGAATGTCCCTGCAAAGTTAACAGCAGACAAAGATGTGGATAGGATAAGAGAAAAGCAGAATTGAATAATGATGGGTTCACACAGCATGATAAATATCCTGTCTAAAGACAGAGTACGGGATTATGAAAGTTGAAAGATGATACTAGAAACAATCCTTGAAAAAGAAAAGAGGACTTCTTAAAGGCATGGGGATGCAAGTATTGCCAGAACAGGAGAGATATTATTTAATGGAACAGTCAAGCTGTTTATATTTTGAGAGAATTGCTGTCCCTATTGGATAAAAATAAACAGAATTATAACTCATTAATAGCATTAGAATTTTTCGATTCGGTGTGTATTTTAATCCCAGATAACCCTAGCGCAGGTTGTCCTAAAGGGATAGAGGCTTTTGACAAATTTTAGAATAAATAGAATAATTTAAATGAATCTATCTTTTAAGTTCCAACTCCAATAGTTCAATGATATTTTGTTATATCGTCTATGACTACAAAGCTACCATTGATTTTAATATCGACTTCTAACAGTTCTGCGGCAGGCTGAACACCGTAACCATTGTCGCATAAAAAGTCATGACCACCCCTAAGAGGGGTGGCATGACGAGCGGCCTATAAGGCCTTGACAAAAGCCAGCGCCTAAATGGCGCTGGCTTTCACTTCGTTCAAGCCTCTGGTGGTATGATTACTTGCTACCC
>CALWKP010000214.1 GCA_944381295.1 uncultured Clostridia bacterium
CACCTGTTTCATTATTCACCAGCATCATACTGACCAGCGCGGTATCCGGTGTAATTGCATTCTCCGCCTGTTCCGCAGAAATCCGTCCTTCCCCGTCCGGTTTGAGGTAACAAACCTCCCATCCATCCTTTTCCAGCTGTGCCATCACCTGAAGCACCGAGGGATGCTCCACCGCAGTCGTCACAATCCGGTTCCCGTCGTGTTTGCGCGCGGCGGCAGCCCCGAACAATGCGAGGTTATTGGATTCCGTCCCGCCTGACGTAAATGTAATCGCGGCAGGCTTTACTCCCAAAGCATCCGCTACGGCTTTCCTGGCGGATTCCATTTCCTGTTCCGCTTGAAATCCCATCGTATGCAGCGAGGAAGGGTTCCCATACTGCTGTGTCATCATCTCCATGACTTTTTCTGCCGCGCGGCGGCAAACTTTTGTCGTGGAACTATTATCCAGATAAATAATTTCCTCGTTCAATGATAAACCTCCAGAGGCAGGGGATCTGG
Source organism: uncultured Clostridia bacterium (assembly GCA_944381295.1). GTDB lineage: Bacteria > Bacillota > Clostridia > Oscillospirales > Acutalibacteraceae > CALWKP01. The sequence continues at coordinate 499 of CALWKP010000214.1, forward strand.
CTGCCTGCCTGTAATTTTCCTTTATTTCAGAAAAGCTATTTACCGCCCCCAAAATGAGCGATCTGACAGCTGCCAGAGATGGTTGCAGAGTCCGGCAGCGTTGTCAACGATGAAATAAACGGCTCCGCCGTCGTTGACACCCCTGTCGTCCCCTGCTAAAGATGCAAGCAAGAGGACAAAAGCAAGCTTTGCTTTTGCATATTGCAATTATTATACACCATAAATCCCCATTCGTGAAGCATCCTCTTGGAATTCTAAGCTTTCTTCATGAAGAGATTGCTTTTTTTCTCTCTTCGGGCTATACTAGAACCAAAAGGAGGGAGCGTCTTGGCAGAATTAAAGCACACACGGCAGCGTGCGGCAATTTTACAGGTACTGTCGGAAGGGGAAGGTCCTCGTTCCGCAGAAGAAGTGTTCTCGGCGCTCCATGACGAGTTTCCGAACCTGGCCCTTTCCACAGTCTACCGGAATCTGGAACGATTTTCCCAAGAGGGACTGGTTCGCAAAGAGAGTTTTAACGATGGGGTCATCCGATATACCGCTACTCAGGAACATGGACATTATCTGATCTGTACCGTCTGCGACAAGAAAATACGGCTGGAACATTGTCCGCTTTCCGACATGGAAAAAGAATTGGCGCGTGACACCGGATTCGAGATCGACAGCCACAGCCTGACTCTCTACGGGAAATGTCCGGCATGTCTGGCGCACGAAAAGGATCCCCGGAAACCGTAACCGTATTTTCTAAAAAGGGTACGTTCTTAAAAGATCATCCGCAATTTAGATCACTTCGGAGGAAAGACATATGATACTTTGCATTGCAACAGCTCCATGCAGGGTCTGAGGAGACTGCATGGAGGAACAGCTTCGTGCTGATATCCTCAGACTTTGCTTCTTTATCTGGAAATTATCTCTTTAAAGGAGCAAAGATATGAAACTTTTCAACAAACAGGAAATCTTTGAATTAAAAAACTTTTTTGTTCTCTGGAGCTCTCAGAGCGTCTCTCAACTCGGCAGCAGCATGACTGCATTTGCATTGACACTCTGGCTGTATGAACAGACAGGTTCTTCTTTAAGTACAGCGGCACTTGCCATCTGTTCCTATGCACCTTATGTGCTGATGAGCATTTTTGCGGGCGCGTTGACTGACCGGTTCGACAAAAAGCGCACCATGTTGTGCTGCGATCTGTTCGCGGCGCTGTGTACCGTAACCGTTTTTCTCTTGTTCCGGACAAACTCTTTGAGCGTATGGCATTTGTACGTATTAAACGGCGTTTCCGGATTGATGAATACCGTCCAGCAGCCTGCTTCTGAAGTCGCGATGACGCTGGTTGTCCCAGAGAAGTATTATCAAAAAACAAGCGGGCTCCGGTCACTGTCCAATTCCCTCATTTCTATCCTGAATCCTCTGATCGCCACCGCGCTGTATTCTTTTGCAGGTCTGGACCTCGTGATAGCGGTTGACCTTGCAAGCTTTGTGTTTGCTTTTGTTGCGCTGGCGTTTTTCATCCGGCTGCCGAAAAGCAACCGCGAAAAAACGGAAGGTATGCTCAAGCTTGCCAAAGAAGGCATCGTATTCTTAAAAAACACCCCGCTGATCCTGACCTTGATCCTGTTTATGTCCGGGGTAAATTTCGTTGCTTCCGCCTTCGATGCAACACTTCCTGGGTATGTGATTCCAAACCCCAAGGGCGGTTCTTCTGTCCTTGGAATCGTTACATCCTGTGCGGGCATCGCCACGATCATCGGAAGCCTGGTTGTTTCCGTGTTGCCAAAACCCAAAGACCGGGTCCGGGTCATCTATCTCACGATGCTGTTCTCTCTGGGTACCGAAAATTTTGTGCTGGCATTTTGCAGGGAGCCGGTATGGTGGTGTATCGGCCAGATCATCGGGTGGGTCCTTGTCCCGGTAATGAGCGCCAATCTGGATGTAATTCTTCGTACAACTATTCCGCTTGACCTGCAAGGGCGCGTTTATGCCTGCCGCAATACGTTCCAGTTTTTTACGATCCCGATTGGATTGTTCCTCGGCGGGCTCCTTGTGGACGAGGTCTGTGAACCTCTGATGGCAGCCTATGGTCATAGCTTCCCTATCCTGGAAACGCTGTTTGGAGTCGGCAAAGGCTCCGGAGCTGCGCTGATGATGTTCCTGCTCGGTGTATTGGGCGTCCTGATTTGCCTCATCGCCGGAAAAAGGTTAAAAAACTATCACTATCAGGAGAAATAACGCCGCAAATCACACTGGAACCCGATTCGATTGCTTGATAAATCAGGTCATTATTACAGAAGCAAAGGGACTTCCAAACTTAGATAAAATAATGTCAATTCAAGATGATACTCTTTCTGGAGTGGAAGGTACATCATCGCGCCCGTAATGCACAACAAAAGAACTTTTCGGAAATATCTCCGGATTTTTCTTGACAAACAAAGAAATCCTCGCTATATTATAAGTAATAATAGAAAAACCGATGAGTAAGAAGAGTACCCGGATAACCTCATCTTTTCAGAGAGCTATGGGTGGTGGAATCATAGCAGGATGCGTCCGGCGAATGGCCTTACGAGGGCAGGGCGAACTGTATTTCTGATACTTAGTAGCTTCTGACGGGATCTCCACCCGTTATCCAGGGAGCGCGTATGGAAGTGCGCGGAACAAGCGGGCGTATTTCGCCAAACCGGGTGGTACCGCAGGAGTCGTTTTATCAGCTCTTGTCCCTGTAAATCAGAGGACAAGAGCTTTTTCTTTTGCAGTGATCTATTCCCGAAATTTTGTTGACCTAGAAAGGAGAATTCTTATGGCAAAGATTCCTCACAGACTGACATTAACAGAAGACCAGATGCCTACGCAATGGTATAACATGAGGGCAGACATGAAAAGCTTGCCCGATCCGATGCTGAACCCTGCCACAATGAAGCCAATCAAAAAAGAAGACCTGTATCCGATTTTCTGCGAAGAGCTTGCTGCGCAGGAAATGGATGACAGGACGGCATTCTTTGACATTCCGGGGGAAGTTCTGGACATTTATAAAATGTACCGCCCCTCCCCGCTTACCCGTGCTTACGATCTGGAACGGTATCTGGATACTCCAGCACACATCTATTTCAAATTTGAAGGCAACAATACCTCCGGCAGCCATAAGCTGAATTCGGCGGTTCCCCAGGCTTACTATGCCAAAAAGCAAGGACTGAAAGGTCTGACTACGGAGACGGGTGCTGGACAGTGGGGAACAGCATTGGCAGAAGCATGTGCATTTTTCCACATTCCGCTGACAGTGTTCATGGTCAAAGGGTCCTATGAGCAGAAACCTTATCGTCGCGAAATCATCCGGACATTTGGCGCAGACGTCGTGGCAAGTCCGAGCGATACTACCGAAGTCGGACGCGCAATTCTGGCGGCAAATCCAGGGACCTCCGGCAGCCTTGGCTGTGCTATTTCGGAAGCAATTGAAAAGGCTACCAAAAACGCAGGATATCGCTATGTGTTAGGCTCTGTACTGAATCAGGTGGTCCTTCATCAGTCGATCATCGGCCTGGAAGCAAAAATCGCCATGGATATGATCGATGAATATCCGGATATCGTGATTGGATGTGCTGGTGGCGGTTCGAATCTTGCCGGGCTGATTGCACCATTTATGCGTGATAAACTGCGCGGGGAAAAGAACCCTTACTTTATTGCTGTCGAACCGGCTTCCTGTCCGTCGATGACGCGCGGCCGCTACGCCTACGACTTCTGCGACACTGGAAAGGTTACGCCTTTGGCCAAGATGTATACTCTCGGCAGTGGATTTATTCCTTCACCGAACCATGCAGGTGGTTTGCGGTATCATGGCATGTCCCCGATCCTTTCCAAGCTATATCATGATGGTTATCTCGATGAAGCCAGGTCCTATGAACAATCAAAAGTCTTCGAGGCTGCTGTCACATTTGCCAAAGTCGAAACGATCCTTCCTGCTCCGGAATCCTCCCATGCCATCCGCTGTGCGATGGATGAAGCCATCAAATGCCGTGAGACCGGCGAAGCAAAAACGATCCTGTTCGGCCTGACTGGCACCGGATACTTTGATATGGCTGCTTACCAGTCCTACAATGACGGGACGATGACAGATTACATCCCGACCGACGAGGATCTTGCGCCTGGTTTCGCATCCTTGCCGAAAGTCTCTGGAATCCAGGAATGACGCGGTTTTCCAGCAATTTTGATAAATAAGAAAAGAGTTGGATTTCGGCATTTATGAAAAAGGTAGATTTCAAAAAAACTCTTGTTAATTTGTTGACATTTAGGTTTTTCGGCGGTATAATAATGCCAGAAAGTTCAAAGAGACTTTCATAAAAAACCTTGATTACGAGTTTTGCGGCAAGGTTGCCGCACCTTTTTCAATACAACTCCTCCCCAAAAAACAAAAAACCGGCATCTGCCGGTTTTTTGTTTTTCTATAAAGTTATTTTTTTAACAATCCATTTCCCTAGACATCTTTCCTGGTTTTTGTTATCATAAAAATTACGGGGAATCCCCGTGTTAATCCAATTTGCAAGCGGTTCCCTGCCGCTGCCAAAGGAGTCTTTTCGATGAATGAAGTTGTAGGTACGAAAAATTTGTTTGATCTTTCCCATACCGCTGCTGCACCTCTCTTGGAAAAAACAACTGCACCTTGGGAAGCTTTACCCCAAATTGG
>CALWKP010000215.1 GCA_944381295.1 uncultured Clostridia bacterium
TTGTAGAACTTCAGGTGGTAAAAACAGATCCCGGCTTTAAGGGTGATACCGCAACGAATGCAACCAAACCTGCAACTTTGGAGACCGGTGCGGAAATCAAAGTCCCGCTGTTTATCGAAGAAGGAGAAATGATCCGAATCGATACCAGGACGGGCGAATATATGGAACGCGCATAATTTTGTTTAGGTGCGTGAAGAAAGGGGATTTTACGATGACCAATACAGAACGAGTAGCCTATATTCGTGGTTTGGCAGAAGGCTTGGAGCTGGACGGCTCCAAAAAAGAAGTCAAAGTAATCAACGCGATTATTGAACTGCTTGATGATATGGCGTTGACTCTGTCGGATATGGAAGAAGAACTCAATGACGTAGCAGATCAGCTGGACGAAGTTGATGAGGATCTGGCAGCAGTAGAAGATGAGGTTTACGGCTGTGGATGCGATTGCGAAGAAGACGATGAAGATGAGGACGAGTGCTATTACGAAGTAACTTGCCCGAACTGCAATGAAACAATCTGTCTTTCGGAAAGTATCATTGAAGATGGCCAGATGGAATGCCCGAACTGTGGAGAACTTCTGGAATTTGATCTTGATGAGGAAGAGGAATGTGGCTGCGGTTGTGGTTGTGACCACGATCACGAATAAGTTCACAGAAAATGGAAGCGGGAAAGCAGGAAAAGCTTTCCCGCTTTTGCATGGAAAAGATTGACAATAAAATAACAAAATATTATAATGAAGGTTATCATTTGATAAAACAAAAAGTCACAAACTATTTTGGATGTGACGCAATTAGAAAGAAGGAAGTAATTTGAAAGTATGGAAAAAATGGATGTCCGGCCTTTTGGCGGGTTTATTATTTATGGCTGCGGTAACCGGATGTTCCCAGACAGAAACACAAAGTAGTCAGGATGCCCAGGAGAGCTCTTCTGTATCTCAGAACGAGGGAGAAAGCTCTGAGGTTTCTCAAAATGAGACTTCCGAATCTACAGAGAAGGTTTCCATTAATATTGCTGCGCTAAAAGGACCAACGGGATTGGGAATGCTGAAATTGATGAGTGACAGCGATGCGGGAGAAACCCAAAATGATTACCATTTTGAACTGTTGAGTGATTCCAATGACATGGTGGGGAAAATTACAACAGGCGAAGCGGATATCGCGGCAGTACCGACAAATATGGCAGCATTACTCTATCAGAAAACGCAAGGTAAGGTCCAGTTGGCCGCTTTGAATACCTTAGGCGTATTGTATATCCTCACAAATGGAGAAACCGTGGAAAGTATCCAGGACTTAAAAGGGAAAACAGTATACGCGACTGGTCAGGGAGCAGTTCCGGAATATGCTTTGGATTATATTCTGCAACAGAATGGTCTGGAAGTTGGAACGGATGTAACAGTAGAATACAAAGCAGAACATGCAGAGTTGGCATCACTTCTGATTGCAGGAGATGCTTCTATTGCGATGCTTCCGGAGCCTTATGTCACACAGGTGCTTAGCAAAAACCCGGATATTTCCGTAGCACTTAACTTGACAGAAGAATGGGAAAAAGCAGCTGGTGCGGAAAGTGTACTCACAATGGGATGTATTGTCGTTCGCAAGGAGTTTGCAGAAGAACACAAAGATGCGTTAGATGCCTTTTTAAGCGAATATGAAGCATCGATTAGTTATACAAACAGTGACCCAGAGAATGCATCTACCCTTTCTGAGCAATATGATATTATGCCGGCAGCGGTGGCAGCCAAGGCTATTCCGAACTGTAACATTGTCTATATGGATGGCTCAGAGATGAAAGAAAAGGTATCAGCATTTTTTGATGTGCTCTTTCAAGCAAACCCCCAATCCATCGGAGGAGCGTTGCCGGATGATGCATTCTATTATCAGAAATAAAAACTTGATTGCAGCAGTTCGAAAAATCATTGCGGCTATTATTTGGCTTGGGGTGTGGCAGGTCATTTATCTGGCAGTTGGGCAGGAGATCCTGGTGGTATCTCCTGCCCGTGTTTTCCAAAGAATTCTGGAATTAGCCACACAAACAGAATTTTGGCTGGATACATTCAATTCTATGATACATGTACTGGAAGGTTTTGCAGCAGGGGTTGTGGTAGGGGCAATCCTTGCACCATTTACTGTTAAATATCGCTTTTTAAATGATTTGTTTCGTCCACTTTTAAATATCGTAAAAGCAACACCGGTGGCATCTTTTATTATTTTGGTGTTGGTTTGGATTCCCTCTGCGTATGTTCCAGTATTTATCGCGTTTTTAATGGTCCTACCGGTGGTGTGGGGAAATATTGGGGAAGGAATCCGGAAAATTGATCGGAATTTACTGGAAATGGCAGACTGTTATCGTTTTGGAAAATGGAAAACATTCCAACGGGTTACTTTACCGTCGGTAATGCCGTACCTGGTAGCAGCGTGTACGACGTCGTTAGGGCTTGCATGGAAAGCGGGAATTGCAGCTGAAGTATTATCGCATGCCAAATATTCCATAGGCGGAGAGATTTATGATGCAAAAATTTATCTGGAAACTCTGGATGTTTTTGCTTGGACTGCAGTAGTGATCCTATTGAGTGTTTTGCTGGAAAAATTAATGGTTTGCCTGGTGCGTGCGGCAGGCAAAAAATATAATGTGGAGGCCGAAGAAAAATGGGGATAGAGGTTCGGAATGCATGGAAGCGGTTAGGAGGCCAGGCAATCTTTGAAGGATTGAACCTAAAATTTCCAGAGCAAGGGACCATATGTCTGTTTGGCGCATCCGGATGTGGAAAGTCTACATTACTGAATTGTATTGCAGGAATTATATCGCTGGATCAGGGAGAAATCATCGGAGTTTCGGGGAAAAAAATTGCCTACTTGTTTCAGGAGGATCGGCTTTTGCCTTGGGCAACAGCACAGGAAAATATTTCAATTGTCCTGCAAAATCGGGAAATGGAAGCGGAAAAATGGCTGGCATATGTAGGGCTTGCCGGAGAAGGAAACAAGTATCCTCGAGAACTTAGCGGTGGAATGCGCAGAAGAGTTGCTATTGCGCGTGCTTTGGCTTATGGAGGCGATATTCTACTATTGGATGAGCCTTTCCGTGGCTTGGATGAAGAAAATAAAAATGTAGCCGCAAATCTGATTTGGAAAACAGAAACGGCGCCCTTAAAAATCCTGGTAACACATGATCGACATGAAGCAGAACAATTTGGGGATGAAATCTGGTTTTTGGAAGGACCGCCATTAAAAAAAGGGTGACCAAAGGAAAAATCTCTATTAAGAGAACTTTTGGGGAAGGTTTGTAAAAGAAAAAGGGATTGTGTATTTATTTTTACGATGGTTTGTGCTATACTCAATAGGTTAACAGTCAGAGGTTTGAAAAAAGCCTTTCAGAGTGAATTTGGGAGAATTCCCCTTTTCTACAAAGGAAAATCCATGTTCAATAAGGGGAAGATATCACAAGAGGTAAGAAGAATGGCTGCAGATTTAGAGAAAGCCTGAAAGATATCGCTAATGTTGGGATATTTTCTGATTGGATTCGGCTTTTGACAAACTAGTATCATCAAAGAACTATGGGAGTAGATGCCAATGAAAAATAGAAGGGTTAGCCTTTTATATTCTGTGCCGCAAATGCTGGTAGATATTGTTTGTATTTATTTCAGTTATTTTCTGGCGTTTGTGCTGCGTTTTGACGGCTTGGTATATAAGGCAGTATGGCAGGATGGTGTATTGTTATCAACACGTGGAGTTCCGCTTTATTACTGGGATTCTTATTTTGAATTGATGCCATGGTGTGTTATTGTCTGTATCCTGACCTTTATTGTGGCAAAGTTTTATAATACGATGTGGCAGTTTGCCAGTCTGGATGAGCTGCTTCAAATTTTCTTTGGTGTGACGGCAGCCAATATCTTGATGGTCCTGATGGGATATGCGTTAGGGAACCCGCGTTTTCCGAACGGCGTTTATGTTATGGGATATCTGTTGATGTTGTTCCTTTTGGGCGTATTCCGATTTAGTTTCCGGTTGATAAGACGTCAACGCCGGAAATATAAACTTTCCAGCAAGGATAAGGCGGAATTTAACCGAGTGATGGTAATTGGTGCCGGAGAAATGGGGTCCATGGTAATCAAAGAAATGAAAACCGCCCCGGAAAGTAAAGGAATCCCGGTAGTTGCGATTGATGATGATAAAACAAAACGTGGAACACGAATTCACGGTGTAAGAGTGGTTGGTGGACGCGAAAGCATTCCCAAGATGGCACTGCGTTATAATGTGGACCAGATTGTATTGGCGATTCCATCAAGCAAGAAAAAAGACCAACAAGATATTTTGAGCATTTGTGCGAAAACTGGATGCAGCCTGAAAACAGTTCCAGCGCTTTATGAAATCATTGAAAATGATACACAGAATATCTCTATCCGCGATGTAGATATTGTTGATTTGTTGGGCCGTGATGAAATTCGTTTAAATGTAGAAGAAATCAGCGACTACCTAAAGGGAAAATCTGTGCTGGTGACAGGTGGTGGAGGTTCGATTGGGTCGGAACTTTGCCGACAGATCGCATTTTTTTCGCCGGCACGACTGGTTATTTTTGATATTTATGAAAATAATGCCTATGACCTTCAGAATGAATTGTTGCGACAGTTCCCGAATTTAAACCTGGAAGTGCTGATTGGTTCTGTCCGTGATAAAAAACGTCTGGAACGTCTGTTTGAAATCTGTAAGCCGGACGTAGTATTCCATGCAGCAGCCCACAAACATGTGCCGCTTATGGAATTAAGTCCCGGTGAAGCCGTGAAAAATAACGTTTTTGGGACTTTAAACGTTGCACAGGCAGCAGATAAGTACGGAACTAAGCGAATGGTGTTGATTTCTACGGATAAAGCGGTCAATCCGACAAATATAATGGGAGCGACCAAACGTATCTGTGAATTGATTATCCAATATTATAGCCGCAGGAGCAAAACGGGATTTGTTGCCGTCCGTTTTGGCAATGTATTGGGCAGTAATGGTAGTGTGATTCCGCTGTTTAAACGCCAAATTGCCTCTGGAGGTCCCGTAACTGTCACACATCCTGATATTATCCGGTATTTCATGACGATTCCAGAAGCTGCGCGCTTGGTAATTCAGGCTGGAGGAATGGCACGTGGTGGTGAAATTTTTGTACTGGATATGGGAGAACCAGTAAGGATTGTAGATCTTGCAAGGAATTTAATCCGACTTTCGGGTTTTGAACCGGACGAAGATATCAAAATTGTGTATACTGGTTTGCGTCCTGGAGAAAAGCTGTACGAAGAATTGCTTTTGGACAGTGAAGGCGGATGTGAAAAGACATCGCACGAATTGATCTATATCGGGAAGCCGATTGAATTTGATGAAGAAGCATTTCTGGATAATTTGGAAGAACTCCGTAAATATATGGGTATAGACAATAAAAAGATGATGCAGGTCATTCATAAGTTGGTGCCGAATTATACAGGGCATGCAGAAAAGAGCGATTTGCTTGCAGAACCGTCGGAAAGCGGAAAAGGAATAGAATAAAAGAAACAACAGGACAATATCCTTCTGGAAGGATATTGTCCTGTTTGCTTACGGGATGAATAGGGAAGATATAAAGTGTGGTTGCTCCCTTATTTTAGGGAGCAACCACAGATTATAGGTCTTTATCAAATCTCTTCTGATAGATTTTTAGTTTTTATAAATCGTCGGCATCCTGTTCTGGAACTTCTCCTTTTCTGGCTGTTCCAGTATAACTACCCAAAACATCCGAAGGAATCTCACCGTTGCTTTGTTTTCGTAATGCTTCAGCTGCATATCCTGCTTTTTGGTTTTTTACAGAATGTTTATCCTTTTTATTCATGCGATCACCCCATTAGAAGTATCTCCTAATGGGGTGATTTTATTCGGGTTTGGGCCAGAGGCAAACCGTTAAATCACGAATGACTTCTGATGCCAGAATGAGTCCAGCAACGGATGGTACAAAAGCAACGCTGCCAGGAGTTTGGCGTTTGCCAGGGGGAGGAAGTTCTTCGGGATCTTTTTCCTGAATCCGAGGAGGCTCTTTGGAATAGACCACTTTTAAGCTGCGGATATCACGTTTTTTTAATTGCTGCCGCATAGCACGACATAGAGGACAGACAGAAGTTTCATAAATATCTGCGACTTCAAACTGAGTAGGATCCAGTTTATTGCCAGCACCCATACTGCTGATTAAGGGAATTCCTTTTTTCTGGCACTCTTCTGCAAGGGCGATTTTTCCAGATACCGTATCGATGGCATCCACAACATAGTCACAACCATCGATATAATCCATCCCACGATCCGGTAAATAAAAAGCCTGATGTACAATAACTTGCGCCTTAGGATTGATTTGAAGGATACGTTCCCGCATCACATCTACTTTGGGCCGTCCAATAGTATCATGAGTGGCAATCAATTGTCGGTTTAGATTGGTGAGAGTGATTACATCGTTATCGATTAAGACAAAAGCTCCAACACCGGTACGAGCTAAAGCTTCCACAGCGTATCCACCCACGCCGCCGATCCCAAATACGGCAATACGGCAATCTTTTAACCTTTCCATGCTTCTTGTCCCAAGTAACATACGGGAACGGGAAAATTCATCCGCCATTTCTGTCTACTCCTTATGATTTCAGCACGGCAAATACGGTTTGGAACATAATTTTAATATCGCCGCATACCGATATTTTTTTGAGATAATCAAGATTCAGTGCCATTTTGGGAGGAAGAATCTCTTGAACATAAATTTTTTCAGGATCATCACCACGGTTCAAAAGCTGATCCTCATCTTTAAAGGCAATACTAGAGGTAGCGGTAATACCGGGACGAACCAATAAAGTAGCCATATATTCGGGGGTATAATAATCCACATATTTTCTGACTTCAGGACGTGGCCCCACAAGTCTTATGTCACCGGAAAGCACATTAAGCAGTTGAGAAAACTCATCCAGCCGACATTTCCGAATTAATTTTCCCATGCGTGTAATACGAGGATCGTCACCGGTAGTAAGGGGAGGGCCAATCTTATCAGCATTTACTACCATCGTGCGGAATTTAAAGATTTTAAAATCATTATCATACCGGCCGACCCGCTTTTGACGGTAGAATACCGGTCCTTGAGAATCCAATTTAATGGCAACCGCAAGAAGTAAAAGAAAGGGGGAAAAAATACAGAGAATCAGGCTGGAAACAACCACATCAAAGATTCGTTTTGCAATAAGATGCCACTTCCGGGATTGCAAGATACTCCAATATGGTTTGACTGCATCGTAGCGCATACTTTGCGGTAAATTTTCATAGCGAAGCAAATCAGCCCGGCTCCTTTCGTCAAACCCCAATTATGGGGGAAATAGAAGAAATCCTTGAACTTTAACTTTACCCTTTCCGGGAACTTTTGTCAAGCAAAAACAGACAAATTCTGACCGATATTTTACTTTACATTGGCTATCCTAAGATGATATACTGAAAGGGACAAAATGGAAGGGAGAAGAATCCATGTACTATCTTGGAATAGATCTCGGCGGGACAAATGTGAAAGCTGGCGTAGTTAGTTCAGAGGGAAAGATCATCAGTAAGGTAAGTGCTCCTACGCAGGTGCCGTGTGCGCCGGAAGAGATGAACCGTCAGCTGGCAGAAGCTGCATATGCTGCACTGAAAGAAGCAGAAATCTCGGTACAGGATGTACCATGGGTAGGAGTAGGATGTCCCGGAGCCGTAAACCGTTCCAGTGGGATTGTAGAATTTGCAGGGAATTTATATCTTAACAATTATCCTCTCCAAAAAATGCTTCAGGATTCTCTGAAGAAAGAAGTGATTCTGGAAAACGATGCGAACGCAGCCGCTTATGGAGAATATAAAGCGGGCGCTTTAAAGGGTGCAAAGGATGCTGTCGCGATCACGTTAGGAACAGGAATTGGCAGCGGCGTGATTGTTGATGGAAAGATTCTGGCGGGATGTAATTATGCAGCCGGAGAAATGGGACATATGGTCATTGAGTTTGAAGGAAAACCTTGTACTTGTGGAAGAAAAGGTTGTTGGGAAGCCTATGCGTCGGCCACAGGATTAATCAATTTGACAAAAGATTTTATGAAAGAGGCAGAAAAGAATAGTGCGATTTGGAATCTCGTGGAAGGGGACTTGTCGAAGGTGACAGGCCGTACGGCGTTTGATGCGATGCGTGCAGGAGACCCAGTGGGCCAAAAGATTGTGGATGCTTATATCGCCTATTTGGGTTGTGGAATTGTCAATGTTATCAATACCTTTCAGCCGGATATTCTTTGCGTTGGCGGTGGAATCTGCAACGAAGGGGATACCTTGATGAATCCGTTACGTGAATATGTCGATATTCACCGTTTCAATGCTAGGGCAAAGATTCAGACTAAAGTTGTGAGAGCTAGTTTGGGCAATGATGCGGGGATTATCGGTGCTGCTCTGTTAGGGGAATAAGGGACCCTTCAGGGTAGGAGCTTTACAAACAGGAGGAAGCCAGTTATGAGTATTGAAAGAAAACCTTATGGAGTTATGCCGGATGGAACAAATGTAGAAATAATCCATTTAACAAATGCTTCAGGAGCACGATTAGATGTGATTACCTACGGTTGCCGGGTGGTTGGACTCACCGTTCCGGATCGGAACGGTGAATTTGGCGATGTAGTGATGGGTTTTGAAAATTTGGAGCAATATATCGCAAAGGTGAATTTTCAAGGGGCAGCAGTAGGACGTTATGCGAACCGAATTGGTGGAGCTAAGTTTGAATTGGATGGGAAATCTTACCATTTAACAGTAAATGAAGGAAAAAATCAGCTCCATGGAGGAAAAGGTTTTGCAGAGAAGGTATGGAAAGTTGAAAAAGTAGAGGATGGAAGTTCTCCAGCAGTGACATTCTGTTATTTGAGTGTGGATGGAGAAGAGGGATATCCGGGAAATCTGGAAGCAAAAATTACCTATACATTAACGGAAGATAATGCGTGGAAAATCGATTATTCAGCAGTTACCGATCAAAAGACAGTAGTAAATCTGACAAATCATGCATTTTTCAATTTGGCAGGATATCCATGTGGGGATATCCTGGATCAGGAATTGAAACTGTATGCAAGCCGGTATACGCCAGCAGATGAAGCATTGATTCCAACAGGAGAGATTTTACCCGTGGCAGGAACACCGCTTGATTTTACCCAGGGAAAGAAGATCGGGCAGGATATCCATGGTAAAGGAGCCAGGGTAGAGGCGATTGGTGGATATGACCACAATTTTGTTTTAGATAAATCCGGAGATGGTATGGAAAAAGCTGCAGAGGTTTATGATCCGAATTCCGGCAGATATATGGAAGTGTTGACTGACCTTCCGGGCATACAGCTGTTTACAGCAAACCTTGGAGAGCCAGGCGTTTCCGGAAAAGGTGGGATGAACCTTGTACCCTATTATGCGATCTGTCTCGAAACACAGTTTTTCCCGGATTCCCCCAATAAGCCACAGTTCCCAAGTGCAGTGCTTGAACCGGGAAAAGAGTTCCACAGCACAACAGTTTATCAATTTGGGGTAAAATAATTAGTTTAGTAAAACGGTTAGAGCAGTAGAAAATAAAAAATCAGAAAGAAATGAAAAAGGACCCTGTCGGAAATGGAAATTGTTTCTGACGGGGTGTTTTTCATTTTTATAGAAAAGAGAAATTGAAATTTGATGATAGAAGCAATTATGAAAGGAAATCTCAATCAAATAATCCATAAAGAGCAAAATAACGCGATTTAGTGCTGAATATTGCAATATTTGTAAAGTTTGCTATAATGGATAAAAATCATAAAATTTCATGAGAAAAGAGGCGTTGTTCTATGGATTACAAACAACTCCGTGAAAAAACGAATAGGGGTTGGAATACCTGGGATACGAGCAGTGTGTTGGCGCATGTCTTGCTTCCGTATGGGTTTGAAATCCGGTTGTGTTTTAAGGACCACGCAGTAGAACATGTGATGCGCAATCCGTTGATTGGAAAATCAGTAATTGCAGAAGATCCTCGTCAGCCGGAAAAAATAACTCCACTGCTTCGTTCTTGGGATGGACGATACACCTCTTTGCAAGTGGAATATGGAAAGAGTATCTTTCGTGTGGAAAGTACGGTTCGGGAGGAGGAGCAATATCTTCTAGTGACACCGGAACGGATAGAAGGTAGAGAACCGGGATTGATTGTAGAAGCGTGTCTTCTTTGGGGAAGAGAAGGGAGCATTTCCAAGCTGGATGGCCGTTTGTACGGAAGCTTCCCTGATGGAAAAACAATAGAGCTTTTTATGAGCCGCAGCGGATATGCAATGGCAAATACATATTCCCTTTCACCTTGTGTTACCATTGATTTGGATCAGCCTATAGCAATAGGGACGCAGCCCTGTTCTGAAGAAGAAGTGCGGATATTTTTGAAGGAGGCTCGCGCTGAATTAGAACAACAGGCAGAAAGTTATGGCAAAAATGCGGAAGTTTATACGGCAATGAAATCTTGTTTGGCCTGGAATTCAGTCTATGATCAGGAGTTTGACCGGATTATTTCACCCGTAAGCCGCATCTGGAATGTTGACTGGGGCGGTTATGTATTATTTCATTGGGACACCTTTTTTGCGGGATTGATGGCGTCGGTAGATAACCCGGAACTGGCGTGGTTGAATTGTATTGCGATCATGAATGAGCGTACAGAAGATGGATTTATCCCTAATTTTGGAGCAAGTTTTGATTATAAAACAAGGGACCGCTCCCAACCTCCAGTAGGGTCTATGGTGGTGATGGATATTTATCGTCGATGGGGCGGAAAATGGTTTTTGGAAGAGTTGTATGAAAAATTCATGAAACAGAACCAGTGGTTCTCTGAGAAGAGAACCACACCAGAAGGATATATGTGTTGGGGAACAAACCGTTGTGAAGCTCCGGGTCCCCGCAGATTTGAGAGAAAATCCTCAGCGTGCCGCCAGGGCGCTGCGTTTGAAAGCGGTTTGGACAATTCTCCCATGTACGACGATGCAGAATATGACGCAGAAACCGGTATGCTAAAATTGGCAGATGTAGGATTAATGGGGTTGTTTATCAAAGATTGCCGATGTCTGGAAAAAATGGCTTTGGAATTAGGACAAAACGAAGATCTTCCGATTTTACAGCAGCGCCGCCAGCGAGTGGAAAAAGCCTTGCAGAATCTATATTGTGAAGAGCAGGGAATGTTCTTAAATAAAGACCTGAGAGATGGAACGTTTAGCCAACGGGTTTCGCCGACGAACTTTTATGCGCTGTTTAGCAATACTGTTACAGAGGAACAAAAACAGGAAATGATGAAAAAGTGGTTTTATCATCCTAAAAAATTCTGGGGAGAGTATCTCCTTCCTTCCATTACGAGAGATGACCCGGCATATCACGATCAGGATTATTGGAGAGGTCGGATATGGGCCCCATTGAATTATCTGGTCTATAAAGCTTTTCTGGACAGTGGATTAGAAAAAGAAGCGAAAGTTTTAGCGCAAAAATCCAAATCCTTGTTGTTGAAAGAATGGAGGGAACATGGACATGTCCATGAAAATTATAATGGTGATACCGGAGAAGGATGCGATGATGCAAAGAATAGTGATCCATTTTATCATTGGGGAGGACTACTGAGTTATATTGCGATAGATGCAGATGTGTAATCGGACTTCTTAACAGGAAGTTACAACAATCAATGTGTTATGTCTCAAGAAAAAGTGGCGCAAAGCAAACAAAATTTTGTAATTTAGTCACAGACTTGTTGCAAAAAAGAAGTATAATAAAAACAAAGCACAGAAAGGGATGGAAAGAACAATGAAGATTTGTATCGTAGGCGGTGTAGCTGGCGGAGCAAGCGCGGCAACAAGGGCGCGTAGGCTTTTGGAAGATGCAGAAATTATCATATTTGAAAAAGGCGAATATGTTTCCTATGCAAATTGTGGACTTCCCTATTATATTGGAGGAATCATTCAGGAAAAAGCAGATCTTTTGGTGGCAAAACCGGAATTATTAATAAACCGTTTTCGGATTGATGTGCGGACAAAGAGTGAAGTGACAGCAATTGACCGTGAAAATAAAACGGTGACCGTTAAAAATTGGAATACAGGAGAAGTCTATACAGAATCTTATGATAAGCTCTTGCTATCACCGGGAGCGGAGCCTAAAAAGCCACCGATTCCAGGATTGGATACAGAAGGTGTCTTTACACTGCGTACGGTAACCGATACCTTTCAGATCGACGAATATTTGAAGGAACATCAGGTGAAATCGGCAGTTGTGGCAGGCGGTGGATTTATCGGGATAGAAATGGCAGAAAATCTGCGGGAACGCGGGTTGGAAGTTGTCATTGTAGAATTTGCAGATCAGGTAATGACACCATTAGATAAAGAGATGGCAGGGATTCTGCAAAATCATCTCCAGCAAAATGGGGTGCAGCTGAAACTGAATACAGGAGTGGCCGGGATAGAACGGCAAGGAGGAGAGCTTTCCGTAAACCTTTCAGATGGAGGAAAACTTTCTGCCGGAATCGTGCTTATGAGTATAGGGGTAGCTCCGGAGAGTAAACTGGCCGCAGATGCTGGATTAAAGCTTGGAGCAGGGAAAAGCATCGCGGTAAATGAATATTATCAGACAAGTGATCCTGATATTTATGCAGTAGGAGATGCTGTTTCGGTACACCATCTTGTAGGCGGCTTTGAGACGCTGATTCCGCTGGCGGGGCCGGCAAACAAGCAGGGCCGCGCTGCTGCAGAAAACATGTTGGGCGGAACATGCACCATCGGGAAAGGAATTCAGGGAAGTTCGGTGGTAAAGGTTTTTTCATTGACAGCCGCTTCTACCGGAATCAACGAAAAACAGGCAAATGCAAACGGGATTTCTTATTATAAGACTTATATCTATCCGCAGTCTCATGCTTCTTACTATCCCGGAGCAACACCAATCACGATGAAAATGTTGTTTAATTGCGAAGGGAAAATTTTAGGAGCACAGGCAATTGGATTTGAAGGCGTTGAGAAGAGAATTGACGTTTTAGCTACTGCCATGCGCCTGGGAGCGACCGTATATGATCTGGAAGAACTGGAACTGTGTTATGCTCCGCCGTACTCTTCGGCCAAAGATCCGGTAAATATGTTAGGATTTACTGCATCCAATATCCTGAAAGGGGATATGCCAGTATTTTATGTAGAACAGCTTCGTGATCTTGACCCCACACAAGTGACATTACTGGATGTAAGAACTCCGATGGAAGTATCCAAAGGAGCTATCCCAGGCTTTATCAATATCCCTTTGGATACGCTTCGCGATCATTTGGATCAGCTTGATCGGGAAAAGCCGGTTTATGTAACCTGTCAGGTGGGATTGCGCGGATATCTGGCAACCAGGATTCTCCAACAAAAAGGATACACAGTTTATAATTTGAGTGGAGGATATAAGGCTTATCAGATGTATCAAGGTGCGGGAGAAATTAAGGCGGAACCGTATCTTTGTTACCAGGTAGAATAAAACACTGTTTTAAGTTACGAGAAAAAGTATGCCCTGTGATTTCCCGGAGAAAAACCGAGGAAATCACAGGGCCTTTTTTCAGTGGTAAAGGGAGCTTCCTTCCGGCATAGCCTGCCTTTTTTTCATCAAACGGTTAAAGAGGAACAGATACGTGGTGGTCGAGACGATACCACCGATCAAATCAGCAGTAGGCTCCGCAAAAAAGGCGCCTTGTGCGCCGAGGAAAAGCGGAAGGAAAATTGTTAAAAGAAAGATGATACTTTTCCGGAAAAGAGATAATGAAACAGCAGCTTGCGGAACACCTAAAGCAGTAAGGCCGTCAACAAGTGTGTACTGGAATGCCATAGGAATGACGCAGGCTGTATAGACGCGAATTCCCCATACTGAAAGCTCGAGATACTGAGGATCACTGGAGAATATACGGACAAATAAATCAGGAATCAGTTGAGACAGCGTAAACATGATGGCAGCAAAGATGACAGCAACCAAAAGAATGAATTTTTGTCCCTGGCGAATACGGTCAATTTTGCGGGCGCCGTAATTAAAACTCAGAATCGGCTGTGTTCCCCCGGTAATCCCGGACATTGGCATAGTAATCAGCTGCATATAGCTCATAACAATCGTGGCACAAGTAACCAGCATATCGCCTTGTCCCGGCCCTCCATAGGATTGCAGAACACTGTTTAAAGCGATAATGACTACGCTATCAGTAGCAATGATGAGAAAAGGGGAAAGCCCAAACAGAAGTACACGACGGATAATTTTCCAATCATAGCCGCCAAAATGGATACGAACTTTTATCTCTTTAGAAAAGAGAACAAAGAGGACAAAAAAGCAGGAAGCGGCTTGAGCAATCACCGTAGCGACTGCAGCACCGGCAACTCCCATTCCACAGACAAATATGAAAATAGGATCCAGTATGATGTTGACAACAGCACCAATCATAATTGTTGCCATACTTAACGTGGGATATCCTTGACAGGTGATGAATTGGTTTAGTCCAGCAGATAGAATTGCAAAAATAGTCCCGGCGGTATAGATCGTCATATAGGTGTTGGCATAAGGATAAGTAGTTTGACTTGCACCAAAAGTCATCAGCAAAGGTTGCTTAAATATCAGAAAAGTCACTGTGAGAATGAGGGACAGAACAACCAACATGACAGTGCAGTTTGCCAAAATTTTTTCTGCATCCTTTTGATTGTTTTCCCCCATACGAATTGCCATAAGAGGGCCGCCACCAAGACCGACTAGGAACGCAAAAGACGAGATTAAAGTGACAATAGGACC
>CALWKP010000216.1 GCA_944381295.1 uncultured Clostridia bacterium
ATCCTGCCTGGTGCGTGGACCGTTGCATAAATAACCCTACAATTTTAAATCGGGAGCTTAGCTCCGGTGGCGGACTTCAGACCTCCCGGCTTTTGCCGGACGAAGGGAGTATGAAACCATTGGGCGGGCACCCACCTGCTTTTTCGTAGCAGGTTATTCTTAGCACGTTACGGCCAGGCGGGCCTATTTTTAACTTTTAAGGCTACTTATGCCTGTTACATTGGGCGTACAACCAGATCATGGTTGTACGCCCAATTTTTGTCTGTCTTCTATTTTTTATTTCTTTTGTCAGCATCTCGGTGTCTCTTCATTGCTCGGAAAATGTTTCAGCATGACCAGAGGTTCGCTCTTGCTGTGGTTTTCTATTAAGATTCCCTCTTCCGCTGCCTTGCAGGAAACAAAGAATTCGTCTTCACTGATCTGACCAAATCGCAGCATCCCCGCAGCAGCACAACTGTGTCCTTGAATCGTGCCGTACCCTTGCGTCAAAATACATCCGTATGCAGTGGTATTCAAATTCACTGTATCCGCTGATGACGATGACTCTGGTCGTGAATCCCCATTCCCGCAGCTGCCGGATCATCGACAGGCCATCCATGATCGGCATACGCACATCGGTCAGGATGATATCCGGATGATGTTCTTTTGCCATCTGCAATCCTGCCTGCCCGTTCCTCGCTACAAAGATATTCCGCACTTTTCCCAGTCTTCCGGAAATCTCGTTCCGGATTCCTTCCGCTGCCGTTATCTCATCTTCCACGATCAAAATGTCAAACATCTTTCCGCTCTCCCTGCCTTTGTTTTGGCTGGCACACGATTACCCGTGTTCCTCCGCCTTCTCTGTGGTAAAACCGGATCCCATAACGATCTCCAAAGTACAGCTTGATCCGTTCCTGTACATTATTGATCGCGAACCCTTTCCTGCCTTCCGCAGGATGTTCCAACAGTTTTTCCGCTTCTGCCAGGTCTATTCCTGCACCATCGTCTTCCACACAGAAAATGATGGTTTCCCCTTCGCTGTACAGCCGGATAACAATATTCCCGCTTCCGCCGGCAGGTTCGATCCCATGATAGATCGCATTTTCCACCAAAGGCTGCAAGACCATTTTCAGCGTCAAATAATCTTCCAGACCATCTTCAACACACACTTCAAAATGGATGCTGTCACGGTACCTTTTTTGCTGAATTTTGAGATAACAGCGGATATAATTGACTTCATCGCGGATCAGGAAACATTCTCCCGCGCTGCTCAGGCTGAGCCGGAACAGTTTGGAAAGGGCCTGGATCAGGTCAGACGTTTCGGTAGCTTTTTCAAGTCTGGCATTCCAATAGATCATATCCAGGGTATTATACAAGAAATGCGGATGCACCTGGGATTGCAATGCACGCAATTCTGCTTCACGCTGCTTGATTTTGCCGACATATACTTCGTTGATTGAAATATTCAGTTTGTACAACAGGTTATTCAGCGCATCTGCAACCAGACCGATTTCATCGTTGCTCTCTATGAAAATGAGGGAACTCAAATTCCCATTTTCCAAAGACCTTACGAAACGCCTGATATGTGCCAGATCGCCCAACATCCGTTTTGTAAAGACAAATATCACGATGACACTCAGGCATAGCAGCGCCGAAATGATCGTGGCAAGAAAACTCAAAAAATTCCGGCTTTCATCCAGAAGCTCATCCATCGGCACCAGATGCATCAACGTCCAATCGGTGTGGTCCATACGGCACGCGGTGAACAGATATTGTTTTCCATCCAATTCGATCGTATGGCTCTCCGCGCTTTTTCCTATACGGAACCCCTGCATCACCGGATCTATGGTATCTCCTAAAACAGAAGGATCTGCGGCAGAAATAATCCGATCTTCGTTATCCACCACATAGTACCGTTCCCCTTCATACTGGATACTGTTTTGACAAATATCACGCAGCCTTTTTTCGCTGATATTGATCTGCATCAGTGCCAGCCGGTTTGTCAGGCTGACAGTATCGTTCATGACGCGCAGCAAAGAAGGCGCTGACGTTCCATCCTGATACTCGCAGTGCCATAAATATCCTCCCCGCAGGCTCATGATCTCCTGGCGCAGATCTTCGCTGATTTCTACGGGCTGACTTTTGGTATTGATTTCCTGACCATTGAATCCTTCCACATAAAAAGAATCGATAAATTCTTTTGAAGAAAGCAAATACAAGGCCACTTTTTGAACTTCGCCGCTCTTTTGATAGACCTCTATACTCGATGCATCAGGGTCCATTTTCAGAAAATCACGCACGCTTTCATCCTGGATCAGGAACAATGAGGTATCCCTTACATAACCAAAAATAAATTCCAGGTTAATCGCTGTCTGATCTACTGCACTGCATACAAAAGCGCTTGTTTTTTCGGTAATCATTTCATTGGTACGGGTATAGGTCATCAAGCTGATGAATAACAGAGGTACGGCAATCAAAGTCAGTGAAAAAGCAACAATTTTTTCCCTGAGACCCCAAAATACTGTTTTTTCCTTTTTCCATATTTTCATACCGTACCTCCCGATTTTCTATTACCTCCAGCACTCCGATACATCATTCAGTTCCGGGAAGATCTTCGGCATCCATTTTTCATACCGTACTGCATCAAATGCCGGATATGAGCATCCCACGTTCCCGGACAGATCGGCCACAACTCCGTTTTGGGCAGGAATTGTTTCAGCGAACTGACCGCCGGACATCCATGATAACCGATCTCGCTGATAAAATGTGCCGAAGAATGTTTGTAAAAATCGCCTTTGAAATAATCCCTCGGCCCCCAATTATGCTGTTCCGGAACGTTCAAATCCCCGCTGATTTCCAGCGGGATATAGGGTGAGGATGGCAAAAAGAATCTCATTGGGTCATGCGCGGCAATCACTCTTGGCAGTATCTCGCGGCTGATTCGGTTATTCCGGATATGCGGTTCGTGAAAATCGAAATGGTAGTACATTGCATCGACTTCATTATCACCGGACCACAATGCAATCGAACAATGATTTCGCAGCTTCCTGACAATTTGTGACGCCTCTTCGGCAATGATCTGCGCGAACGCGTCGTCTTGCGGATAAATCGCGCAGGCCAGTGAAAAATCCTGCCACACCATGATTCCATTTTCGTCACAGAACGTATAGAAATCATG
>CALWKP010000217.1 GCA_944381295.1 uncultured Clostridia bacterium
GCCCTGAATTTGGCGGCATAACGGCGTCAAAAAGTTTTCTGGCCCCTTTCGCATCCCTATCCTTTGGGAGGGCAAAAGCATACTTTGCTTTTGCCCTCCTGTTTGCAGAAAAAGCGGAAGCCCCCGTTTTTGTCAATGACGGCGTCAGCCGTGCATTTTATCATTGACAAAAGCGGAGGCTTCCGCTACATTTGGGACAAGCTGCGGGGACTGCTGCAAAATAGCCCGCCAGAAAAAAAGACGCAGAAGATCCGGAACCTTTTTGAGCGCAAAAACGCTTTCAAAGGTCCCGGATCGTTTCCATTTATGGAGTTTTTTGTGCAAATTGCTATTGCATTTCCGTTTTGCAACAGCCCCCGCCCCAAAAAACATCCTATCTCTTTTATTCCGGATCGCGCAGAAATACCGGGATCACTTCAAGCGGCGCCGCTTCTGTCACCGTCTGACCGCCTTCATACCGTTTCCCTGTATTTTGAGACACCCAAGCCGCACCTTTGGGGAGATAGACTTCGCGTGAAGTTACCCCTTTCTCTAAAACCGGTGCTACCAAAAGGTCCGGTCCAAACATATATTGATCTTTACATTCCCAACAGACGCTGTCCTGTGGGAATTCATAGAACATTGTACGGATAACCGGTGCGCCGGTTTCGTGTGCCTGACGCATCAATTCCCGGATATACGGCCGCATCTCTTCCCGCAAGCGAATATACTTTTCCAGAATCGGCGTCACCGTTTCCCCGTAACTCCAAATCTCGTTATTCCCGCCGGAACGGAACATTTTCCGGCCATCCTTCGGATGATAGACCGGGGTTTCCGGAAGCCGGTCGCCATGCAGACGCATTACCGGGCAGTAGGTCCCCCACTGGAACCACCGCACCAGCAATTCCCGGAAATCGGGGTCGTCCGGGTCGCCGCCAAAGAATCCACCAATATCTGTCGTCCACCACGGGATTCCGCAGATGCCCATTTGCAGACCTGCACAGATTTGCTTGCGGAAATCTTCCCAAGTACTCGCAATATCTCCTGACCAGACCAGCGCACCGTATCGCTGGCTTCCCGCCCAGGCACACCGCACCAGATTCAAAACATTCTCCTGCCCTTCGGCGGTCATGCCCTCATAAAAACCGCGGGCATACATCTGCGGGTAAATATTCCCAATCTGGAGATTGGAACCCAGATGATACCGGAAATGTTCAAAATCATACCCGGTCAGTTCCGGTTCTGCCTCATCCAGCCAGAAAATCCGGATCCCGTTTTCATAATAGTTTTTCCGGCATTTTTCCCACACGTACCGGCGCGCTCCCGGATTTGTTGCATCATAATAGGTGCTGTCTCCTCCCACCTGCATCGTCACATCCAGCCCGCCTTCTGTGCGAATCAGATACCCATGGTCCCTCATCTCCACATAGTTCTCGCTGTCATGTCCGATCTGCGGCCAGATGGAAACCATCAGCTCCATGCCCATCGACTTTAACTCTTCCACCATGCCCTTTGGGTCCGGGAAAAAATCCGGGTCGAACCGGTAATCCCCCAGATGCGGCCAGTGGAAAAAGTCACAGACGATCACATTTACCGGGATGTTCCGCCGCTTGTATTCCCTTGCCACTTCCAAAATCTGCTCCTGGCACCAATACCGCAGCTTGCACTGCCAGAAGCCCATCCCGTATTCCGGCATCATCGGGGGCCTTCCTGTCGCCCCCGTATATGCCGTAACGATCTCCGCGGGCGTATCCCCTGCGGTGATCCAATAATCCAGCTGCTTTGTGCTCTCCGCCGTCCATTGGGTCAGATTGCGGTTGAAGCTGGCGCGTCCGACTGCGGGATTGTGCCAGAAAAATCCGTATCCCCGGTTTGAAAGCACGAACGGTACGCTTGCCTGCGAATTCCGCTGTGCAAGCTCAAACGTACACCCTGCAACATCCAAAAGCTCCTGCTGATATTGTCCCATACCATAGAGTTTTTCGCCTTCCTGCGCCTCAAACGATGCAGTCAGCTGATAATCCCCGCCGATCATGGGACGGAATTTCCGGGCTTTGCGGGCTAGCGCACCGCCTTCTTTTGCTTCTTCCAGCAACAGTTCCCCATGCTGGTTATAGAACCCGATATGACATTCCCTGCTCCACGGATATTGCTCGATGCGCGCTTCCAGCCTTCCGTTCCGGATGACGGCTTTCCCATCCTCCAGGATGATCTCTGCATCCGTTTTCTCCGGCGGCAGCAGCGCAAACGAAGTATCCAGGACATCGCCCATCCGGACCGCTCTCACGCGCAGGCTATTGGCGCCCCACGCTTCCAGAACTAGGGTCTCCCCGTTGAAATGCCACACCAATTTTCCGTTTTCTTTGCTGAATACTCCCATATTGAAATCCTCTGGTCCTTTATCATTCCTTACCGGCGTTCATCCAAACCATCATTTCGCCTTCGCCGCGGTTGTTCCACAGAAAATACGGAATCATACGCAATTCTGCCGGGACTTCCCCGAATCCGCCCGGCGCATAATCCCGGTACAGTTCATTTTCTCCCCATTCCGCAGCCTCCTGGCGGGTTCCGGATACTTTCAGCAGCACAATCCCATCAAACAAATCGCTCTGCTCCATAGTGACCGGCTTTGTCAAGTCCGCGCGGAAGCTTGCCAGATAAGCAAAATTATCCGCCTGTTCTGCACAATAGACCAGCGGTCCGCGCATGACTGCCGCTTTCCCACAGTCTTCGGTAACACGCGGGTTTGCCAGTACAAAATGCGGAGGCATCACAAAGTTTACGTCAATGACATCGCCGTCATGCAGCGCTTCTGCCAGCAGAGCATATCCCTCTGTCACGGAATATTCTGCCGGTTTCCCATTGACTTTCAAAGTGAAATCTTTCGCGTAGGAAGGCACCCTGAGATGAAGCTTTACGCCCTCTGCCCCATGGAACGTGATACGCGCTTCGCCTTCCCAAGGCATTTTGCTTTCGCAGGTCAGCCGGAATTCTCCTGCGTCCGAAGAAAGTGTGCTCTCATTGCCAATATACAAATGCTGGTACACATCGTTACCCGACTGCGTATACACATACCCGCCCAGTCCGCACAGGGTACGGATCACGTTCGGCGGGCAGCAGGCGCAGCCGAACCACTTCACGCGCGACGGTTCCACACTTGCGTGGTCGGCGCGGTAATGCGCTACATCCGGTTTCAGGAACAGCGGGTTAACATAGAAATATCTCTCGCCATCCTGGGAAATCCCGCTGATCACATTATTGTACAGCGCACGTTCCATAATATCGGCATACCGCACTCTTGGCGCCAGACGCAGCATGCGCAGGCTCCACATTGCCAGGCCAATTGCCGCACAGGTTTCTGTATAGCAGGTATCGTTCGGAAGATCATAGTCAATGGTAAACCGCTCACCGGTCGCCTGTGACCCTACGCCGCCTGTCAGATACATACGGCGTCCGACGGTCTTTTCCCACAGTTCTTCCAGCGCTTTCACCAGCGTTTCGTCGCCTTTTTCCAGCGCAACATCCGCCGCACCCGTGAAAAAGTACATCGCGCGGACCGCATGCCCTTCCGCATCCTTCTGCTCGCGGATGGGTGCGTGTGCCTGATAGTAGTCCGCCTGATGGTGCTTGTTCCTTTCCCCGAATTTCTGGAAGCTTTCTTCCACCAGGAACCCGGGGACCGTGCCGCGGTTCTCTACGAAATATTCGGCGAGGTCAAAATATTTCCTGTGTCCGGTCACCGCATACGCTTTCATCAGCGCCAGTTCGATCTCCTCATGGCCCGGATAGGAATCCAGTTTCCCCTCTCCCTTGCCAAACACCGAGCGGATCAGATCGACATTCTTTTCCAGGATCTTCAGCAGGCTGTCCTTGCCGGTCACCTGATAGTATGCCACCGCAGCTTCCAGCAGATGCCCGGTCACATACAGTTCGTGGCCCTGTGCGATCTCTTTCCATTTCCTGTCCGGATATTTCAAAATGTAATAGGTAGACAGATACCCGTCCGGTTGCTGCGCCTTCCCGATGAGCTCAATGACCTCTTCCAGCGCCGCCTCCACTTCCGGATCCTTCTTGTACAGCAGGCTGTATGACGCCGCCTCGATCCACTTTGCCAAGTCGCTGTCCTGGAACTGCATCCCTTCAAATTCGCCCTGTTCCAAGCCAGCCGCAATTTTATAATTCATCACCGCATGACTTGGGGCCGCTCCCGGTTCCTTATCATTGAGCACACGCCACTGATACGGCACTACATTTTCCACCGCATTCCGGATCCTGCCGTTCCAGAAGCTGTCGTTGATATGAATATTCTCAATTGGAATCCTCGTCTGTTTCATGAATCTTTTGCATGGCGGAAATGATCCCTTAAGCCATGCGCTCCTTTCTCAATTTTTTAGAAACCTGTTCCTCATTACGGCAACAGAGGTTTGCAGAATTTCACCGATAGGGCAGCTGGTCCCATCTGCTCCGGAAGGGATATCTTCACACTTTCCCCTTCCCCTAATACTGTCCCGTTTACCGATACGGTACAAGCGCCAAAGCCTTCCGACGAAATCTCCAGCGGGATTGCGCCTTTTACGCCGCATGGGTCAATCCGCGCTTCCAAGACATTCCCGGTAATGACAAACGAACCCTCCTGCACAAAATGGCCTTTCCCAATCTTGCAGTGCAGCCGCCCGCTGTCATTGACAATGTGGAACCTCCGGGATACTCCGTCAGCGCTGTCCACAGTGACGGCATCACCCTTCTGTTTCCACTCTCCTCCGTAGCAGGATCGGCCGAAAATCGGATCATCCGCCAGCACCGTCGCCGCTCCGCGCAGGCCGCCGCAGAATCCCAAGTCGATCTCGCACGAATACATCCACGGACCTCCGCGGTGCTCCTGACCAAGCCAGATCTTCCCGGTCGCCAACGGTTCAAATCCGCCCGATGCCGCCCCGTCGTTCTGCTTGCCCGGGAACCAATAGCCGTAGTTATCATTTTCTTCCCCTGCATTCACCCCCGCCCAGGAACCC
>CALWKP010000218.1 GCA_944381295.1 uncultured Clostridia bacterium
TTTTGGGCGTGCAGCGGCAAAGCTGGACGATGTTTTGAACTATGTGCCAGCGCGTATTTGTGCGGGAGCAATGATCCTTGCCAGCGCATTTATGGGGATGGATGCCCGCGGTGCAGCACGGATTTACCGCCGGGATAAGCGCAACCATTCGAGTCCCAATAGCGCGCATACAGAAGCAGTCTGCGCAGGAGCTCTCGGCGTACAATTGGCGGGGGACGCGTATTATTTTGGAAAACTGGTCAAAAAACCGACGATTGGGGATGCAAAACGGAAAGTGTTTCCAGAAGATATCAAAAAAGCAAACCGGCTGATGCTGTGCACAGCAGTGATCCTGTTTTTGGTGTGTTGGTATCTTCAGGCATTGTTGGTCTACTTTATATAAAGGGGAGAAGAAAATGGTTCACGGTGGGGATATTTATGGGCTGAATCGTCCGGTAACGGACTTTTCGGCAAACGGGAACCCATTAGGTTTGCCGGAAGGTGTGCAGAATGCAGTGAAAGGCTGCATGGATGCTTGCGCAAGATATCCCGACCCCTATTGCCGGGAACTGGTAAAGTCTTTGGCGGGATTTGAAAGGGTGCGTGCGGAACAGATCCTCTGCGGGAACGGTGCGGCAGACCTGATTTTCCGGTTAGCCCTGGCGGTGAAGCCCCAAAAAGCCTTGCTTCCCGCACCGACATTTTCCGAGTATGAACAAGCGCTGCATACCGTAGGATGTAAAATTTCCTATGCAGAATTGCGGGAGGAAAAAGGCTTCCGGCCGGACAAAAGTTTCCTGGAAGGAATTGTTCCAGGCATTAGTATGGTATTTTTCTGTAACCCGAATAACCCGACAGGAATTGCTGCTTCCAAAGAATTTGTCCTGGATATCGCAAAACAATGCCAAAAAATTGGAGCGTTGCTGGTGGTGGATGAATGTTTCCAGCTTTTTCTGGACAATCCGGAACTCACCAGCGTGGTACCGTTACTGGATGACTTTAGAAATGTACTTGTCCTCAAAGCATTCACGAAAATTTTTGGAATGCCGGGGCTGCGACTAGGATATTGTATCAGCTCCAACCGGACATTGCTGGATACTATGCGGGAATGCGGACAGCCTTGGGCGGTTTCTGTTCCGGCACAGGCGGCTGGAATTGCCGCTGTGAACGAGGGAGAATATCTGGAAGAAACCCGGAGGCTGATTCCGGAAGAACGGGAGTTTTTGCGGAACGGCCTAAAAAAATTGGGAGTCATATGTTATGCTTCTGAAGCGAATTATCTGTTTTTCAAAGTTCCAGGGGATCTTTCTCTGAAAGAAAGGCTTTTGGAAGAAGGATTCCTGATCCGGAGCTGTGGGAATTATCCAGGACTGACCGGGGAATATTACCGCATCGCGGTAAGGACAAGGCAGGAAAATGTGCGGTTGCTGGAAGCAATGGGAAAGGTATTGAAAGCATGAGCGTGTTGCTGGTTGTTGACGGAATGACCGACCTGAAGAGAAAGACGCCGGAAGAAATTGCGTCCGGCCTGGGACTGGAAATGCCGGGCGCCTGGGGATGGTTTTCCACGTGCCCGCCGGGGTTCCGGCCGGAAAGTATGACCTGTATCCTGACCCTGTTGGGCGTGTCGGAAAAGGATCTCCCCCGTACCGGCAGAGCTTATCTGGAAGCACAGGCGGCAGGAATTGAGGTCGGCCCGGAAGATTTGGTGTTCCGCTGCAATCTGGCGAAAACATCCGGAGAAGTTTTAACGTCGTCGTGTGCCGAAGGCCTGACGGCAGGCGAAAAGAAGGCGATGGAAAATCGGTTTTCCGAGATGCTGAAAGGAATCGGAGAGTTTTTTTCACTAGGCGGCTATAAAAATCTGCTGGTTGTACGGGGCGCGGGGAAAGAGGAAACCCAAGTGAAAACCTGGGCGCCGCATGAGAATTGCGGAAAACCGGTGGAAGCCATTTTGCCGCAGGGAGGAAATTTGGCGCAGCAGCTGCGCAGCGCTTCCCTGGAAACATGGAGGAAGTTTGGCCAGGAATTTTTGCTGATTCCATGGGGACAAAGCGCGGGATGGCCTCTACCGCAGTTTTCAGAACTGCATGGTTGCGGAGCCGGGGCAGTATGCCGGACGGAGATCGCCAAAGGGATTGCCTTGGCAATGGGGATGGAGACGCCGGAGCTTACCTGCGCGACAGCAGATACCGATACAGATTTGCGGGAAAAAGCGGAAACGGCACGTCGGTTATTTGAAAAGTATCCATTTGTGCTGGTGCATGTTAATGGGGCGGATGAAGCGTCTCATCGGAGAAATAAGGAAGAAAAGGAACGCTTTCTGTGCCGTGTTGGGAAAGAACTGGCGGAGCCGCTGCAAGAACTTCCGGGAAAATTGCTGGTCTGTTCTGACCATATGACGCTTCCGGAAACCGGAGAGCATAGGGACGCGCCGCAGCCATTCCTTCTGTTTGGGGAGCAAGGCGGTAATTATGGAACGTTGCCGGGGACGAAAGCCGCGGCATTGCTGTTAGGGAAAGGAAAAGGGTAATGGCAAAAGCAAAATCGATTATGGTACAAGGGACAATGTCGAATGCGGGAAAAAGCCTGCTTGCGGCGGGATTATGCCGCGTTTTCCGTCGGGCAGGACTACAGGTTGCACCGTTTAAGTCACAGAATATGGCTCTGAACTCGTTCATTACCCGGGAGGGTCTGGAAATGGGACGCGCTCAGGTAATGCAGGCGGAAGCTGCGGGGATTGAGCCTTCGGTACGGATGAACCCGATCCTGTTAAAGCCGACAAATGACGTAGGGTCACAAGTGATTGTCAACGGGGAAGTCCTGGGGACAATGAGTGCGACGGAATATTACCGGCACAAACTGGAGCTGATTCCAGAGATCATGAAGGCATATCATTCCCTGGAAGAAGAATTTGACGTGATTGTCCTGGAAGGCGCGGGAAGTCCTGCAGAGATCAATTTGCGGGAACACGATATCGTCAATATGGGAATGGCAAAGCTGGCGCAATCGCCAGTCCTGCTGGTTGGAGATATTGACCGGGGTGGTGTTTTTGCGTCACTTTACGGAACGATGCTGCTGTTGGAGCCGGAAGAACGGAAAATGGTAAAAGGTCTTGTTATCAACAAATTCCGCGGGGACAAAAAACTTCTGCATCCCGGCCTTCGTCAGTTGGAAGAGTTGACAGGGACACCAGTCGCGGGAGTTGTCCCCTACACGCGGCTGGATTTAGACGATGAGGACAGCCTGAGTGAACGTTTCCACCGGAAGAGTGGGACTGGCAGGGTCGATATTGCGGTAATCCGTTTGCCGAGGATTTCTAATTTTACGGATTTCAACGCGCTGGATATGTTGGAAGACGTGTCTTTACGATATGTAGAAACAGCAGGAGCGTTGGGAAAGCCTGATCTGGTGATCTTGCCCGGGACGAAAAACACAATGGAAGACCTATTGTGGCTGCGGCAGAGCGGTCTGGAAGCGGAAATTTTGAAATACGTGAGCAGCGGAGGCCCCGTGTTCGGCATTTGCGGAGGCTATCAGATGATGGGTGAGGAGCTCAGTGACCCCGACGGCGTGGAGCATGGCGGGACGCTTCGGGGAATGGGACTGCTGCCATCACGAACGGTATTCGCGCCGCAAAAGACGCGCACCCGTGTAGAAGGAAAATTCCAGGAAATCAACGGCTTTTTCTCAGGCCTTTCCGGTGCAGCAGTGGAAGGGTATGAAATCCATATGGGAAAAACCGAGGCATTAAGAGATATCCAGTCATTGACTGCTCTGAAACTGGCCGATGGGGAAGAAAAACAGGATGGATTCTGTTCTGGAAATTGCTGCGGGACGTATGTACACGGGATTTTTGACCAGGAAGGGTCTGCATCGTGTCTGGTGAATCTGCTCTTGCGGGCAAAAGGGCTGGAACCTTCTGCAGAAGCAATCGACAGGAACGCTTATAAAGAAAGCCAATATGATCTGTTGGCAGACGTTCTGGAACAAAGTCTGGATATGAAATTGATCTACCGTGTGTTGGAGCAAGGATGGAAAGGATGAATAGGATGGAACATCAATTACAGGCGGTTCTTCCAATG
>CALWKP010000219.1 GCA_944381295.1 uncultured Clostridia bacterium
ACCTTTCCCCGCGCCCGGAAGAGAAGAATTCGGCAGCAGCATTAATTAGAGGAGTTGCTGCCCGTTTTCGCGATCTGGGGTATTCCCTGTCCGGCTTTGATGCCTATACTACTTCCACGGTGCTCAAAGGCTCCGGATTATCCTCTTCGGCCGCTTTTGAAGTTTTGATCGGCAATATCCTCAACAGCCTGTTTTGCGACGGCAAGGTCTCCGCAGTCGAGATCGCAAAGGCCGGGCAATTTGCCGAAAACCGTTATTTTGGGAAAGGCAGCGGCTTAATGGATCAGACAGCCTCGTCTGTTGGCGGCGTGGTGGCGATCGATTTCTGCGACAACGAGGCCCCCAATATCCAAAAAATTACCTATCCATTTTCGGAATCCGGCCATGCGCTCTGTATCATCGATACCGGCGCGGACCATGCTGATTGGAGCGATGAATATACGGCAATTCCCAACGAGATGCGTGAGGTCGCGGCGTTTTTTGGAAAAACAGTGCTTCGGGAAGTGCCGGAACAGGAATTCCTGGCAAAGCTTCCGGAAATCCGTGCGAGCTCCGGAGACCGCGCTGTGTTAAGGGCGCTTCATTTTTATGCCGATAACCAGCGCGCTGTTACGGAAGCGGATTGCCTGCGCGAGGGGGATTTCCAGGAGTTCCTTAAAGAAGTTTCCTTGTCGGGAAGGTCGTCGATCCTGTGTCTGCAAAATATTTCTCCTGCGGGTGCGGTACGCAGCCAGCATGTCGCAGTGGCTCTTGCTCTGTGCGAAAAGCTTTTGAACGGCCGCGGCGCGGTGCGTGTGCATGGCGGCGGGTTCGCCGGTACAGTACAGGCGTTCGTGCCGCTTGATCTGGTGGAAGGCTTCCGCACAGCTATTGAAGGGTATCTTGGGGAAGGCTGCTGCCATGTGCTGACGATCCGTCCGGTGGGCGGTGTCCGGATTTTTTGAGGAGGGATTTTTATGGAACAGGTAGATGCTGCAATTGCACAATTGATCCAGTACGGCTTGAAATGCGGGTTGATTGTCCGGGAGGATGTCCGCTATACCGTGAACCGGCTGCTGGAGGCTCTCTCTCTGGACGAGTATCATGCACCGGAACAAGTACCGGAAGCAGAACTGGAAGAGATTCTCAAAGTGCTCCTGGACTACGCCTGTGAGGAAGGCTTGTGCGGGGACACGACAACAGAGCGGGATTTGTTGGATACCCGGCTGATGGGCTGCCTGACCCCGCGTCCGAGCGAGGTACAACGGGAGTTCTGGGAAAAATATCGGAAAGACCCGGTATCCGCGACAGATTGGTATTATACCTTCAGCCGCAGTACGGATTACATCCGGACGTATCGGGTGAAAAAGGATCTGAAATGGACGACGCCCACAGAATATGGGGACTTGGTAGTGACGGTGAACCTCTCCAAGCCGGAAAAGGACCCGAAAGCGATTGCCGCGGCGAAGAAGGCGAAGCAGAGCGGCTATCCTGCCTGCATGCTTTGTTGGGAATGTGAAGGGTATGCGGGCCGGCTGAATTTCCCGGCGCGGCAGAACCACCGCGTGATCCCGTTGAAACTGGGGGAGGAAAACTGGGGGTTCCAGTATTCCCCATACGTGTACTACAACGAGCACTGCATCGTGTTTCACGAAAAGCATATCCCAATGCAGATCAGCGGAAAGACATTTGAACGGCTGTTTCATTTTATCGATTTGTTCCCGCACTATTTCATCGGCTCCAATGCGGATCTGCCGATTGTCGGCGGCTCGATTTTGACACATGAACATTTTCAGGGCGGGAATTTTACGTTCCCGATGGCAAAAGCGCCGATCGAAACTCCGGTAAAGTTTGCGGGATACGAGGACGTGGAAGCAGGTATTGTCAAATGGCCGATGTCGGTACTGCGATTGCGCGGGAAAGACGCATCGCGGCTGACAGCGTTGGGCACAAAGATTTTGGAGCGCTGGCGCGGGTATACGGATGAGGACGCCTTTATCTTTGCGGAAACTGACGGGGAACCGCATAACACGGTGACGCCGATTGCGCGGAAACGCGGCGGGTGTTACGAACTGGATTTGGTGCTGCGGAACAATATCACGACGGAGGAGCATCCTTTGGGGGTGTTCCATCCGCATCAGGAGCTGCATCATATTAAGAAAGAAAATATCGGCTTGATTGAAGTGATGGGCCTTGCGGTATTGCCGGCACGGCTGAAGGCAGAGCTGGCTGCGCTGCGGGATGCTGCAATTGCCGGGAGGGATTTCCGCAGCAGTGAGGAAACGCGGGTCCACGCAGAATGGGCAGATAAATTTTTGGCAGGAAAGACTGGTTCCACGCCAGAAGAACTGGACGCGCTGCTCCGGGAAGAAGTGGGAAAAGTGTTTTTGGAAGTGCTCAAGTGCGCAGGAGTATTCAAGCGGACAGAAGAAGGAAAGCAGGCGTTTTTGCGGTTTCTCCGGGCTGTGTGAGCAGCGGCGCGCGGCGCCCCCAGGGCAAGCATCCCTTTCGGGGATGCTTGCTGCGGACGCAAATGCGTCCGTATCCGGCCGTTGGCCGGAATGGGGGCGCCGCGCGCTTACCGTCTGCGGATAGAAATAACCCCTAAAAAAGACCGGGAAATTTGGCAAAGAATAGTAAAAATCCCGGAGAAGAAAGAAAATTTCCCTTGACGCTCACGAAAAAATACGATATAGTAAAGATAAGAAATCTGAGCAGATGTTCAAGGCGCGGGATACTGTGCCGATGAGTGAGCATGCTCGGGGAAATACATAGCGGCCCTCGCGGTGCAGCGCGGGCCTGTTCATAAAAGATCCCCTGAAAGATGGCAGAAACAGTGCGCGGAAGTACCGGATGCCAAAAAGCAAGGGGTGTATAAAGGTGCGGCGTAGTGTCTTGACTTCGGTCCTGGAAGAGGGAAGTCAGGACTTTTTTTATAACCGCCGGATTTTTGCGGGTACGGGAGGCCCAGAGATCGTATGGACAGGTTTGATTTTCACACCAAAATCATGATCGGGAGCGCGGGACTCAGGGAGATGCTGAAAGGATTCCAACGCGTGTTCATCGTGACCGATCGATTTATGAAAGAAAGCGGGAGAACAGGATACCTCACGCAGTATATCACAGCGCCGGGCGCAGAATACCGGATTTTTTCGGACGTGACGCCGGACCCGGATATCGATACCGTGACGGCCGGGGTGTCGATGATCCTGGATTTTAAACCGGATGCCGTCATTGCGTTGGGAGGCGGTTCTCCTATCGACGCAGCAAAAGCGATCGTGTATTTTGCGGCGCGGCAGTACGACCTGCGGGATTGCCCGTTTATCGCGATCCCCACAACGAGCGGCACCGGGAGCGAAGTGAGCCGGTTTGCCGTCATTACCGATAAGGCGAAAGGCGTGAAATACCCCTTGATCGACGACGCATTGCTGCCGGACTACGCGGTGCTCGACGCGGAACTGACACGCAGCGTTCCGGAGAAGGTGACTGCCGATACCGGGATGGATGTGCTGACCCATGCCATAGAATCGTATGTGTGTACGGAAGCAAATTCCTTTACACAGGCGCTTTCGGAAAAGGCAGTCAAACTGGTGGACCAATATTTGCTGGCAGCGTATCGGAACCCGGACGACCTGGAAGCAAGACAAGGGATGCACAATGCCTCGTGCCTGGCGGGGGCGGCGTTTTCGAACGCGGGCCTTGGCATCTGCCACAGCATGGCGCACGCGTTGGGCGCTCAGGCGCATATCGCCCACGGGAAGGCCAACGCGATCTTGCTGCCGTATGTGATGAGCTATAACGCGGGATGCGAGAGCACGCTGACAAAAACGGCGGGCCGTTACGCAGAACTGGCGGCGCTCATTGGGATGGGCGCAACAAGCACCCGGCAGAGCGCGCTGAACCTCATCCATATGGCGCGGCGGATGAACGTCCGCATGAAGATCCCGCAGAGCATCAAGGACGCGGGCGTGAGCAGGGAAACTTTTGAAAAGATCTTAGGGCCGATGACGGAAGCGGCATTGGCTGACCGCTGTACCGCGACAAACCCGGAACGGTGTACGGCGGAGGATATCGAGGCGATTTACCGCCAGGCTTTTGTGAAGAGCAGCAGGGCGTTCCGGGAATAAAAGGCCTGTAACAGGAGGGGACAGGAATGGAGTTTCAGGAAAAAACAAGGATTATCCAGGAGTTTGTCCCTGGCAAACAGGTGACGCTTGCGCATGTGATCGCCAGCCCGGTCGAGCAGCTGTATACGAAACTGGGGTTGATCGATGCGCACGGCGCGATCGGGATTTTCACGATAACGCCGAGTGAAGCAGCCATGATCGCCGCGGACGTGGCGAGTAAGGCCGCGGATGTGTCGATCGGGTTTGTGGACCGCTTCAGCGGGTCGCTGGTCATCACCGGAGACGTCGCTGCCGTAGAAGCTGCGCTGCAGGATGTCATGGACGTGCTGTGCGGGAAGATGGGCTTCACGTCCACGCCGGTGACCAAGACATGAGCGGCACGGGGAAAAAGCGCGTGATGCTGATCGGCCGTTCGGGGTCCGGGAAAACGACGCTGTGCCAGTATTTGAACAACGAAGCGCTGCGGTACCGCAAGACGCAGACCGTAGAGATCGTGAACGGCGCGATGATCGATACCCCCGGGGAATATTTGGAACGCCGGAACTTGCAGCGTGCGCTGCTGGTGACTTCGGCGGATGCGGAATTGATCGTGCTGGTGCAGGACGCAACGGAGCAGGGGACGATGTTCCCGCCGGCGTTTACCAGCGTATTTGCGAAGCCGTCGGTAGGCGTTGTGACGAAATGCGACCTCGCGCCGCCGGAGCAGATAGAGCGTGCAAAGAAGTATCTGGAGATGGCGGGTGCGGAAAAAGTAGTGGCGACGAGCAGCATGAGCGGAGAAGGGATGCCGGCGCTCACGGAGCTGCTGGAAGGCTGAGAAGGA
This sequence comes from uncultured Clostridia bacterium, assembly GCA_944381295.1. Lineage (GTDB taxonomy): Bacteria > Bacillota > Clostridia > Oscillospirales > Acutalibacteraceae > CALWKP01. Next base: position 4,930 of record CALWKP010000219.1, read on the forward strand.
TCCGGATAAGACGAGAAGCCGGAAGGAGGCGGGGAGCAGGATGGACAAGACAGCGCTGCGGGTGGTGATTGCAGACGATGAGCCGATTACCAGGATGGACCTGAAAGAGATCTTGGAGGAAAAAGGGTATCAGGTGATCGGAGAAGCGACGGACGGTTTTGACGCGCTGGAGCTGTGCAAGAACAACAGCCCGGACGTAGTGCTGATGGATATCAAGATGCCTCTGCTGGATGGACTTTCGGCGGCGAGGATCCTCCAAGAAGAGCATGTTCCGACAGCGGTAGTGCTGCTGACGGCGTACAGTGAGAAAGAATTTATCGAGAAAGCGAAAGCGTCGGGCGTGAGCGGATATCTGGTGAAACCGGTGGATGAAAAATCGATCATCCCGTGCATCGAACTTGCGGTAGCGCGGAACCGGGAGATGCAGAAGCTGCAAAAGGATATCGCGAAAGCGGAAGAGCGCCTGGAGAGCAGAAGCATTGTGGAAAAGGCCAAAGGGAAGATCATGGAAAGCAACGGCCTCAACGAACAGGAGGCTTATGAATTCATCCGGAAGCTGAGCCAGACGAAGAAATTGTCGATGCGCCGGGTAGCGGAAATCATTTTGCAGGCCGGAGGCTGAGGGATGGAGCGGATTACAAAGCTTTGCAGGCAGTATACGGACCTGACAGAAGAAGAGATCGCGGAGATCCGGGGAATGTCACAGCTGCTGCAGGCGATGGCGAACCTGGAAGACGCGGATATCTTTATCGATTGCCCGACACGGGACGGCGATGCGGTGGTAGTTGCGGAAGCCAAACCGGAAGGCGCGCCGTCGTCGTATCGGAAGACGGCGGTAGGGCTGCTGGCAAAGGCGGAGGACGAACCGGCGGTAGCACGGTCGCTGCTGCTCGGGGCCTCCACAAAGCAAATGAAGGCGGTAACACAGGAACGAAAACATGTGGTGCAGTCGGTGGAACCGATTCGCCGCGGGAACCGTGTGATCGGGGTGCTGATCCAGGAGAAATGGGAAGAACCGTGCGCAGTCAGCGAGCGGCTTCACCTTTCCGATCAGGGATTTGAACGGATGGCGAACATGATCACGCACATTACCGACGAGAACAGCTGGCTGCCGGAGTGTATCGACGAAGGATTGGTGATCGTTGACCGAAATGGAATCGTAACGTTCCGGAACTCTCTGGCGCGGGATATGTACCGGAAGCTTGGGTATGTGGGAGACATCCTTGGAAAACGGTACGAAAATTACCGGTTGGTAGA
>CALWKP010000220.1 GCA_944381295.1 uncultured Clostridia bacterium
TTGCTCAACGTCCGTCCTTCCAGCCATCGTACAAACTGCCGGATATCCCTCTGGTACTTTTCTATGGTACTTGCTTCCCGTTCCTCTTCCCGCAGATCTCTTCCAAACTCTTGGAGTTGCTCTTCAGCAATACACCTTTCCATATTCTCGCCCTCCTGTTTTTGTTTCTCCTATTGTATCGGAAGATCACTTTTGAAAAGGAATATAAATAGAAATATTGTCCTATTCCTTGAGAAGTTCTTTTCAAATATGATATTTCCACTAGCTTTTGTATTTGAAGGTAGTTCCAAAAAATCGGATACATATCCACTTTTTCAGAGAAATAAAAAAACACCCTCCAAAGGAAATTCCTTGGAGAGTGCCCAAATTTACCCCTGTTATTTCGAGTAATTGTAAAAAAAGCAACGAGGCTAATGAATCAACCTCGTTGCTGTAATCTGGTGGACGATACAGGACTCGAACCTGTGACCCTTCGCACGTCAAGCGAATGCTCTACCAGCTGAGCTAATCGTCCATTTTTCGAGTGCTTGACTATTATATCGCGCAACGCAAAAAAAGTCAAGCCTTTTTCCCGAAAAACTTGATATATCTTGATTCCTCAAGATTAATCTATCACGTGATGACTATGCCATTTACTTCCACGAAAACGGGCGGCAAAAACAACTCCCCGGACCAGCCATTCAAGCGCCATAGCTAACCAAACTCCTAATAATCCTACGCCCATCAAGATTCCGAGAATATATCCAAACACAACACGGACACTCCACATCGTTATCAGGGACACTACTGATACAAATTTAGAATCCCCGGCCGCACGCAATGCAGAGGGACATACAAATCCAATTGGCCAAAACAACGGCTGGCAAACTGAAGTCACCACAATAATCAAATAGATATCCCCTACAATAGCAGGATCGGGATTAAATAACGGCAAGATCACAGGAAGCAGCGGGATCAAGATCATCGGCATGAGGACTAAGGACAAAGACGCCGCCCACAAAAAGGAACGCTTCAATTTTAAGGCATCGGCCACATTTTTTCTTCCCATGCAGTGGCCTACAACCGTCACTATTGTCAGACACAGCGCATTCGCCGGGATCTGAAGCACTCCCATCAAAGAATTATCAATAGCATTGACAGTCATTGCCGCTGTGCCAAGTTGTACGATAAATGTCTGGGTGATAATTTTCCCTCCGTGAAAAAAGACTTGTTCCATAGAAAAAGGTATTCCAATAAACAGAATCCGTTTCTGTAAAGAGAAATCCGGCTTAAAAATATCCTTTACTTTAAAGTCTAAAGTATGGTCAAATTTGACCAGATACACTACCCCTACGGCAGCACCGAGAAATCTTGCAATATTCTGTGAAATCGCCAATCCCAATACGCCCATTTGAAGTCCTACAATAAATAAAGCGTTTAGAAACATCAAGGAAAAGTTTGCAATCAGCGAGATCATTAGGGAAGGTTTTGTTTGTGAAGCCCCACGAAGGCTGCAACACGCCGATTGCAGCATCGCATAACAAGGGTAGGATAGGCTGCTGCCCCAAAAATACAGGTTTGCATTTTCCATTACTTCCGGTTCCGCCTGCCCGAACAAGCCTTGCAAAATCCAGGTACGTGCAGCGATCAGTATCACCATCACTACAATTGCAACTACCGTCACAATACAAAATGCCTGAGGAGCTGATTTTGAGGCCATCTCACGGTTACCACTGCCGCGATATTGTGCGATCACTACGGTACCACCTGTCGCAATCGCAATAAACACATTGAGAATGAAGAGGTTCAGCGAGTCTACCATACTGACCGCACTGACTGCTGCCGCGCCGGAAGAGCTGACCATTGAGGTATTGAGCATACTCAAGCATACCACAAAAGTCTGATCCACGAGCACTGGAACAAAAAGCGAAACAACGTGATGATAGTCAATGGATTCCCCGGAAAAATGCTTGTCCAGAAATCCTGACAACCTACGCTTTGCCATATGGTACAGCCTCCTCTTCCCTTGTTGCTCTCATTGTATCATCTTTCGGAAAATACAACAATCTTTTTCCACTGTTTCGCAAAATAAAGATGCTTTTTGGAATAGTTTATGATAGAATATTCGCAGGTAAGGAAGAGAGTAATTTTTATCTCCTTCTTTGAAGGAAAAGTATTTGAAACGGGATTGCTATTGGGAAGTTTTCAAATATTCAAAAAGGATGTGGATGGGATTGGATATGGTCCTGGAATGGATTCAGGGAATCGATCATACTATTTTGGAATGGATTGCCGCACATTTACGGTGTGGATTTCTTGATGCAGTACTGCCAGCGCTTTCTTTATCGGGTGATTTGGGGATTCTCTGGATCGTGATCGCCCTGGTGATTCTTTTCTGGAAAAAGGATAAGCGGACCGCTTTGATGGTGTTGATCGCCCTGCTGATTACAGCGATTCTGGGTGATGGATTCCTCAAACTGGTTGTGGCAAGGCCGCGTCCCTTTTACCAATTTCCTGAGATGGAGCTGCTGATTCCGCCGCCAAGCGGATATTCTTTTCCATCCGGACATAGTGCATCCTCGTTTGCGGCGGCAATCGTCATTTTACTATGGAACCGCAAAGCTGGTATTGTCGCATTAGCCCTCGCTGCCTTAATGGCATTTTCACGACTTTATCTGTATGTGCATTATCCGTCCGACGTATTGGTAGGTACCGTAATTGGAATCTGTGTAGGATTCTTCACCGTTTGGGCCTTCCGTAAGGTGGAAATTCTATGGAAAGCAAAACATCCCAATACCACCCCATAAGGTGCGATTCAAAAGGAAACATAGAAAAAGGAGTGTATAAGGTATGCGTTACCGTGAATTAGGAAAATCAGGGCTTTCTGTCAGTGAGATTGGGCTAGGATGCGAGCATCTGCAAAATCAGGATTACGACAGAATCAAACCGGTAATTGACGCCGCTCTTGCAGGCGGTGTAAATATTCTGGATGTATTCAT
>CALWKP010000221.1 GCA_944381295.1 uncultured Clostridia bacterium
ACAGAGGGAACGATCGATCAAAAAGAAGTGGATCGCCATTTAAAGGAAGTTAAACGGCAGTTATACCGTAACCTGCGTGCGGCGTACCGCGGCTGGTGGCAGTGGCATAAGGTCATTCGGGGAAAGGGTGTCGGAAATACGGCGGTAGTTCTGCTGCCATCCTGTGACCGGGAAATCAACCATCTGGCGCTGCTCTATCTGGACGACATGCTGAAAAGCAAAAAGTACGACAACGCGGTAATTCTCACACACGACCCGGCTGTATTAAAAAGCGCCGGGCTGTTTTCGCAAAAAATATTGCGTGTGATCCCGTTCAGCAGGAAAAAAGCAGAAGATCTCATGCAATTTTACTGTTTGTACGAGTTTGACAAACGGTTTATCGTGGCGTCGCTGGACGAGCCGAACGGAAGGAATGGTTCGGTGTTGATTGGAAAGAAAGGGACCACGCAGGAAGAAATTTTTGTCATCGGGGTGTACCGGGTATACCCGTTTGAACGGCCGGAAGCTCCGGAATACCATGGGGATGACCCGGAAATCAGGAAATTCCTTGAGGGGAGGCCAAATACATGAGTCCAGAATACATTGTGGTGCAGGCCGGAGGAAAAGGGACCCGGATGAAGCACTTGACCAGGAACAAACCGAAAGCGTTGGTCCCGGTGGATAACCTGCCGATGTTGTTCCATTTGTTTCGAAAATACCCGGACAGCCGATATCTGGTGATTGGCGACTATCAGTATGATGTGCTGCGAAGGTATCTGGAAGCGTTTGCCGAGGTGGATTATCGCCTGATCAATGCAGGAGGAAAAAGCGGAACATGTGCCGGATTGCGGGAAGCGATTGATGAGATTCCTGACAGAAATGGGTTCCTGCTCATCTGGTCGGATCTGATTTTGCCGGCTGATTTTGAGCTGCCGGAAAGTCTGGGAGATTCCATCGGGATTGCGAAGGATTTCCCTTGCCGTTGGAAGTATGAAAACGGCGAATTTGCGGAGGAACGCTCCGACACCTATGGGGTAGCGGGGATGTTTTTCTTTGCGGACGCCGGGGAGTGGAGGACTGTCCCGGAAGAAGGGGAATTTGTCCGCTGGCTCTCGCAGACAGGGAAAAACTTTCAAAGCCTGCCGCTGCGCAGGGTGAAGGAATATGGACTTTTGTCGGAATATGAAAAGCTGGAAACGGCGAGATGCCGCCCCTTTAACCGCATCTATACGGAAGGAGAATGGTTTTGTAAAGAGCCGATCGACCAGCAGGGAGAAGCGCTGGCAAAACGGGAGATCGCCTGGTATCGGAAGGTGGAGGCGAAGCAGTTCCCCAATATCCCACACATCGTGTCCTATCATCCGCTGAAGATGGAATGTGTAAAAGGCGGCCCGGTCTACGAAAATACCGGGCTGACCAGAGAGGAAAAGCGTTCCATCCTAAAGCAGATCGTGACCTGCCTCCGGTCGGTGCAGTCGTTGGAGCAGGTCCCGGCGGACCGGGAAAGTTTCCTGGAAGCCTATGTGGGCAAAACCTTCCAGCGTCTGGAAAAAGTCAAGAAGCTGGTGCCGTTTGCGGAAGACCCCTGGGTTATGGTGAACGGACAGCGCTGCCGGAACGTGTTCGGCTGCCGGAAGGAGCTGGAGGAAAAAGTATGGAAATATTTCCCAAAGAAATTCCGGCTGATCCATGGGGACTGCACCTTTTCGAATATCCTGCTGCGGGAGGACAAGACTCCGGTGTTGATCGACCCAAGGGGATACTTTGGGTTTACGGAGCTTTGCGGTGACCCGGCATATGACTGGGCAAAGCTGTATTATTCGGTCGTAGGGAATTACGACCAGTTCAACCGGAAGCGATTTGAGTTGGAGATCACCCAATCCGACGTTACCCTGAAAATTGCGTCAAATGGATGGGAAGAGTTTGCCGGAGAATATTTTGCCATGTTGAATGGAGAAGTTGTCCCGGAGCAGATCAAGCTGCTGCATGCAATTATCTGGCTATCCCTGACAACCTATGCGTGGGAAGATTACGATTCCATCTGCGGAGCTTTTTACAACGGACTTTACTATTTGGAGGAGGTTTTGGAATGAGGAAGTATTTCCGGGAAGTCCTGGGAGAAATTGAACGTTCCGTGGCCTCCATGGACGATCAGGTGTTTGAGCAGCTGGTTTCGGAGTGCCAGGAGGTATTGGAGCATGGAGGCAAGGTGATCGTCAGCGGCCTGGGAAAAAATGTACCGGTCTGTGACAAATTTGTGGGGACCATGAATTCGTTCGGACTGCGGGCGTGCTATATGAATACCAACAGCGCCGTACATGGGGATATCGGGATGGTCAACCCAGAAGACCTTGTAATCATCCTAACGAAAAGTGGGGAAACGATTGAGTCGGTCTATCTGACGTCACTATTAAAAAAACGCGGGGCTGACCTGTGGCTGTTGTCGTTTCATCGGGAAAGCACGCTGGCAAAAGAGATTCCCAAGCATTTGATCCTTGATTTGGAAGATGAGGGGGATCTGTGGGATGTGTCGCCAAACAATTCAACAACGGTGAACCTGATCGTCTTACAGGGCCTGGCAATCGAGCTTTGCGACAGGATGGGCGTGAGCCTGCATGAGTTTAAAGAAAACCATCCAGGTGGATTTATTGGGGAGCAGTTGAAAGATGTCTGAGAGAATAACGGTTTCGACACTGGGAAAGAGCTGGATTCTGGATTTGGATGGGACAATTGTCAAGCATAACGGATACAAGATCGACGGAAAGGATACCTTTCTTGATGGGGCAAAGGAATTTCTGCAAAAGCTGCCGGAAAAGGACCTGGTGGTATTTGTGACTTCACGGCCGAAGGAATTGGCAGAAGAAACCGAAGGGTTCCTGCGGGAGAACGGGGTCCGGTATGACGCGATTGTTTACGGTGCGCCGTATGGGGAACGTATCCTGGTGAACGACGCAAAGCCGTCCGGATTGCCCACGGCGATCGCTATTACAACAAAGCGGGATGAATTTCTGGATGTGCTGTTTGAAGAAGATGAAACGCTTTAAAGCTTTTTTACTTCGTCTACCCTTGGTGCTGATTCCATCCTATTTTACAGGCAGGATTTTACGGGGATACCGGGTGTACCGGGCCATCCGAAGGAAATATGGCATGACAGCGGAATGGTACAGCGCGTTTTCTACTTCTTCGGGGGATGTATATTTCGCTGCGTCGCTGCACCGCGCGGCCGTACAGCGTGATGGTACCGGGGCTGCCACGAAATTTCTCGTCATGGGGAACGGGGAACGCAGCCTTGCGGACTGGTTCGGGATATCGGAAACGATTGTGACAACGGAACAGGAATCGCATAACCTTCTGCGGATGTACCGGTTCCTGCATGCGGACCCGGCATTAAATATCCATATCCTGCACTGCCAGCCGGCGCAGATGTATTACGGGATTCCGGAACGAATACTGTCATTCCGCGGATTTGATTTTTTGACCATGACTCTGATTGCCTGCGGGAATTTTTCCCGGGAGCAATTGAAATTCCCACCACGACAGCAGGCTGAGGAGGAACTCTGCAATATTTTTTCGAAGCACGGGCTGGTTGCTGGAAAAACAGTGCTGCTGGCGCCGTATGCGCAATGTATTGAAGAACTGCCGCTGTATTTTTGGGAGAAAATCGCGGAAAAGTTGAGGGATTTGGGATATTTTGTCTGCACGAACTGCGGAAATCCACAGGAATCCCCGATTTGCGGAACAGTCGGGCTGTCGGTCCCTTATAGGCTGCTGACGCCGTTTCTGGAACAGGCAGGATATCTGATCGCGCTTCGGAGCGGATTGGTGGATATCAGTTGCTTTGCAAATTGCAAACGTATCATTCTTTATCCCAAAGAAAATTTCAATGTTTGGGGGATTGGAACCCCAAAAGACTGCTTTTCTCTGCGGGCGATGGGCCTGCGCGATGACGCGGTGGAAATGGAATATGAAAAAGAAAGCAGAGAACAGCTTTGTGAAAGACTCATGCAGGTGATACAGGAATGGGAAAGTTTCAAAGAGTTATGGGAAAACTAAAACAATTCATTCAGCATATGCCTGTTTTGATGATCGCAGTTGTTTTTTGGGGGCGGATTATTCCGGGATACCGGACTTATCAAAAAATTTTACAGTCAGAGTTACCTCCAAACCCCAAAATCTACTTTATGGATTATGAAGGGTCCGGGGATACCTATCTGTGCTGCTCCTATCTGGACTGGAAGGGGAAACTTACAGAAGAATCTGTGTTTGTGGCCTCCGGTACTGTTTCCTATAAAATTTCTCAGCTGTTCGGATTTGGGAAAAAGATACAGATTACAGGAAAAGAAGCTTTTGCCGTAAGAAGGATGCAGCGTTTTTGTAGGGAAACACTTTGGATTTTACCGTTGCTTTATGAATCGGAACCGTTGATTTATTCCGGTGTGCTCAGGCACATGCAGGGATATCGCAGTCTGGATTTTATGTCCCTGCTGCGTGTGGGGTTTGAGCAGAATCTTGGAATCCCGTATGACGAAGCGGCGTGGCAGCAAAAACGGTTTTCTTGTGAAAAAAAACGAATCGACGAAATCTTTCGAGAAAACCGGCTGACGGAAGGGAAAACCGTTCTGATTGCCCCATATGCAGGAAAACATCAGAGCCTGTGGATTCCGTTTTCTATGTTTTGTTCGATTGCAAAG
>CALWKP010000222.1 GCA_944381295.1 uncultured Clostridia bacterium
TTAGGCCGTGAGGTTATTATACCACACCTGCGGTGAGCAAGCCGCGCACGCGTCGTACCTCCGCTCAGCTCAATGATGCCATTAGGTCAAGATGCCCGCGTTAGAACCTTTCTGCGGACATGATACCACGATTTTCCTGGCAAGGCGCCACTCCTTCTGTGTCTTTATCACTTGTCTTTTTTTCTCCCATATGCTAAAATGATATCCGTTAAGCGGTCGTTTTATGAAATCTCTTTGGAGAACAGGAAACCAGCCGCTCCTCGATTTGATCTTTAAGGAGGTATCGCCATGAATGAAATGAAAGAAAACTATGAGATCTGCCACTGCAAAAAAGTAACTTATGCCGATGTGGAAAATGCACTTCACAACAGCAAGACTTTCTCCCAGGTTGAAGAAGCTTTTCAGGATGTGCAGAAAATCACCAAATGCTCTACCGGCTGCGGCGGCTGCCACGACGAGATCATGCGTACCATTTCTGAAATCATGCATGCTTAATGATTCCTTTTTGCACGCCTTTCCAGGAGAAAATTGAGCTTTCTCCGGCTGCTTTGGATCAACATATTTTTCAAAAGGCTTCCACCTCTTACGAGATGGAAGCCTTTTTCTGCAATAAAACACGTTCTCTTTTATTCCTGCTCCCATGCCATAGCGCGGGAAACAGCCTTTTTCCATCCTGCCAGAAGTTTTCTTCGGGTCTCTTCTTCCATACCAGGATTATACAATTTATCCAGTGTCCACTGCCCGCGAATCTCATCCAGGTCTTTCCACACACCTACTGCCAGCCCTGCCAGATAAGCCGCTCCCAACGCAGTCGTTTCCCGAATCATCGGACGACGAATCGTCCTTCCTACAATATCTGCCTGGAACTGCATCAGGAAATTATTCGCGGAAGCTCCTCCGTCCACGCGCAATTCCTTCAGCAGAATCCCTGTATCTTCTTCCATAGCCCGCAGCACATCCGCAGTCTGGTAAGCAATGGATTCCAAGGACGCCCGGATGATATGATCTCTTCCAGCACCTCTTGTCAATCCTAAAATTGCTCCGCGTGCATACATATCCCAATAAGGCGCTCCTAATCCGGTAAATGCCGGCACAACGTAGACCCCTGCACTGTCTTTCACCTTCTGCGCGAAATATTCTGTATCACGCGCTTCTGTAATCAAGTGCAATTCGTCCCTCAACCACTGCACTACCGCTCCGCCCACAAACACACTGCCTTCCAGCGCATACTGTACTTTTCCTCCAAACCCGCAGGCAATGGTCGTCAATAATCCATTCTTACTCCGGAACATTTTTTCTCCTGTATTCATCAGCAGGAAACAGCCCGTTCCATAAGTATTCTTTGCTTCTCCCGATTCAAAACAGGTCTGCCCAAACAAAGCAGCTTGCTGATCCCCTGCGATTCCTGCAATCGGTACTTCTGTCCCTTGAAGATTCACGGTCCCATAAACTTCACTGCATCCCCGAACTTCCGGCAGCATCTGCATCGGGATCCCCAAACGTTTACAAATCCGTTCATCCCAACACAAATCTCCAATATTATACAGCATCGTGCGGCTTGCGTTGGTGTAGTCGGTTACATGTACTTTTCCGCCGGTCATCTTCCAAATCAACCAGCTATCTACCGTTCCAAAAAGAAGTTTTCCCGCTTCCGCTTTTTCCCGCGCTCCCGGAACATGATCCAAGATCCACTTGATTTTTGTCGCGGAAAAATACGCATCGATCAATAGCCCCGTGTGTTCCTTGACATATTCTGTAAATTCCTGGTCTTTCTTTAATTCTTCACATAATTCTGCTGTCCGACGGCACTGCCACACGATTGCGTGATATACCGGCCTGCCCGTTTCCTTATCCCATACAACCGCGGTTTCCCTCTGGTTTGTGATTCCGATTGCCGCTATTTCATTGACGTCCAGCCCGCTCTTTGCCAGCACTTCTACCAGCACCCCATACTGGCTCGAATAAATCTCCATGGGATCATGCTCTACCCACCCTGGGTTCGGATAATGCTGCAAGAATTCTTTCTGCGCCATCTCAACGATATTTTGTTCCCGGTCAAACACGATACACCGACTGCTTGTCGTTCCCTGATCCAATGCGATGATATACTTTTTCATGTTCTCTTCCCCCTTTACATCTCCCATACCGCCCGACACGTGCTCGAAACAGCAACTGCTCCGGCTTGGATCGCCGCAATGACTTCTTCCTTATATTTAATCAGACCGCCTGCAATGACCGGTGTCTGTGTCTCCTGTACAATTTCCGTAATCACCCGCGGCATAATCCCAGGTAAAAACACCACAAAATCCTGCTGTCCTGCTGAGATCTGCGCCTGCAGAGTTTCGATCGACATCGAATCCAAAATAAATGCCCGCTGAATCGTCACCAAACCAATCTGGCGTCCCCGGCGTATTTGTCCTGCCCTCGTCGAAATGATCCCATCCGGCGAACTTAACCGGACCAATCCGTCTACCGCAATCTCCCGGTTGCTCAGCCCTTCTACCAAATCCATGTGCACGATCGCTACTTTTCCGGCTACTTTGACCCGCTGTGTTAATTTTCCAATATCTACAATCGTCCCAAACAGCAGAAAAATAACGCCGCACTCACTTTTCAGCGCCTCTTCCAGCCCTTTTTCATCTTTTACCGCCGCAATGACCGGGGTATCCATAATCCTCTGCTTGATTTCTTCCACTTCCGTCATTTCCTCCCGGACTCCTTTTCTTGATAACAAAAAAAGAGCATAACGAACGTTCCTGTTCGTCCTGCTCCTTCACTCATACGGACACCTTCATTATTACAGAATTTGGTGGAATTGTAAAGTGTTCTCTTTCTTATCTTCGCAAAAAACAGCATTTCGACAAATATTATCCTCGCTATTTAGTCGTTTTCACGAACCTCTTCCTCTTGTTTTCCTTTGTCTTCTTTGCTATAATGATATCATTCACAGTATATCGCTTCGAGAATGAGAGTAAAGCGGATACGTTCCCTTTTCCCAGGGCGTATTTGTTTTGCTCTTTTTTTGTGCCAACTTTGCAGGAGGTCCTCTTTATGTATGATGTTATTATCATCGGCTGCGGCGTTACCGGTGCTGCCGCTGCCTATCAGTTATCCCGTTACCGGCTTCGTGTTGCCGTTCTGGAAGCGCAAAACGATATTGCCAATGCCACTACCAAGGCGAACAGTGCCATTATCCATGCCGGATATGATCCCAAGCCCGGGACGCTTATGGCTTCTTTAAATGTCGAAGGGAACCGCCTTGCCGGCGAGATCTGCGAAAAATTACAAGTCCCATTTCAACGGATCGGTTCTTTTGTCGTTGCTTTCTCCGAAAGCGAACTCCCTATGCTCCAAACCCTTTATGCCCGCGGCTGTGCGAACCATGTTCCTGGGCTCCGCTTGCTTTCTGCTCAGGAAACCCTGCAAATGGAACCTAGCCTGAATCCGGATGTTAAGGGCGCTCTGTATGCCCCTACCGCAGGGATCATCGATCCTTGGGGATATGCGATTGCTATGGCGGAAACCGCAGTGGTGAACGGTATCGAACTGTTCCGCAG
>CALWKP010000223.1 GCA_944381295.1 uncultured Clostridia bacterium
CTGGTTCTTTTTGTTGCAGTTGGCCGACCGCAACTTTATTCTACCAGAAGGTCTTTTTCACTATTTAATTTCTTTATACTCCCCGGCTTAGCCGGGGGTTGTCTTTCCGCTTAAGCTAACAAAGCAATACAAAAAGCCTTCCCTCTGATGCAGATTCCATCCGAGAGAAGGCTTTTCCTATAGTCTATTCCAAAATGTACGAAACCCTTTATTTTATGCGTTCAACGAAGCAGCGATCTCTTTGGCCATCTGGCGGAGACCTTCCGCTTTTTCTTCTTTTACCGAAGACTTCAGCGATACACACGGTTCCAAAATACTGCAATTTTTCAGGCCAGCGATCAATCCTTGCATTTCTTTTCCGGAGATTGGCGCCCAGGAACCATTTTCGATCACTGCAAAGGTACGGTTTTGCAGGTTCAGTGCTTTCATATCGCGCAGTACGGCTTCCATCGCCGGATACAAACCATTATTGTAGGTCGGCGCGGCTACGACGATATGGCTGCACCGGAACGCTTCCCCGATGATCTGGGATACATGCGTACTGGAGACATCATACATCGCAATATCTTTGACCCCGGCTTCCGCCAGCGCATTTGCCAGGATTTCCACTGCGTTTTCCGTGTTTCCATACATGGAAGCATACAAAATCACGACAGCGCGGTCCTCCGGCTCATAGCGGCTCCACTTGTCATATTTATCCAGAATATAACCCAAATCAGAACGCCACACCGGGCCATGCAGCGGACAAATCATAGAAATATCGAGACCAGCAGCTTTTTTCAGGACACTTTGCACCTGTGGGCCGTATTTCCCCACAATATTCGTATAATAACGGCGTGCGTCATCTAACCAAGCCTTGTCAAAGCTAATCTCGTCATTAAACAGGTTGCCGTTCAGCGCGCCAAAAGTCCCAAACGCGTCCGCCGAGAACAATACTTTTTCGCTCGTCTCATACGCAACCATTGCTTCCGGCCAATGTACCATCGGAGCCATGACAAATTTCAGTGTATGTTTCCCCAGGCAAAGTTCATCGCCTTCCTTTATCTCAACGGTACGTCCCTCCAAGTTGATCTCATAAAACTGGCTGATAAACCGGAGCGTCTTAACGTTACCCACAACTTTCATCTCCGGATAACGCAACATCAATTCGTCAATATTGGAGCAGTGGTCCGGTTCCATATGATCTACCACCAGATAATCCAGCGTACGTCCGTTCAGCGCATACTGCAGATTTTCCACAAACTGGCGGCGGATCGATGCATCCGCTGTATCCATTAATGCAGTTTTTTCATCTAAAATCACGTAGGAATTGTAAGAAACTCCGCGAGGAATTGGGAAAAGGTTCTCAAATAAAGCCAAACGGCGATCATTGCCGCCAATCCAGACAATGCTTTCTGTCACATTTCTTGTGCAATGCATGATACTTCCACCTCTTTCTAGTCAGCACATCCTAACTAGGTGTGCCATTACGACGAATCTTTTCTCTTTCCTTACTATTATGACGCAGAATCCTTTCTATTTCAAGTAGTAATCCTGCCAATAATTTTTCCTTCCATCTGCAATTTTTCCATCAGAAAAGAAAGTTTTCTCTTTCCTAAAATATTACGGGAAATCTTTCATGCAAACCGCAGTATTGTGGGAAGGAAACTGCAAGTGTGTGTTATAGATGATTTTTCCAAGAAATCCATAAAGTCGGAAAGCCTGGCAAAAACAGAACACCCCATCCTTTTCCCAAAATAGAAAGAAGCAGTAAATCTTTTCAGCGATCTACTGCTTCTTTATTTGACAATACCCGATGCTGCAATCATAATCGCAGCGCTTGTTTTCTGTCCCTCATCAACGGTAAGCTTTTTCAAAAATCGCTGCGCATTCTTCCTCTGTCATCGGAATCCTATCACAAGCGAAGAGTCCACCCATCGTTTCCCGTGCATTTTTTGCCAACGTCAGGAATTCATCCGGGCGAATCCCGTAATCGGACATTTTTAACCCTGCAACTCCACATTTTTCCTCGAGTTCCGCTAATGCTGTAATGAAATCCATTGGTTTTTCCGCGTCAGCTTTTCCCAATGCCTGCGCCATACGGACAAACCTCTCGTCGCATGCATGTTTCTCTATAAAATAGGTGAAATATGCCAGCGAAATCATTACCAAACCTGCTCCGTGTGGAAGTTCATGATGGTATGCACTCATCGCGTGTTCCATGGAATGCTCACTGGTACATGAGCTGACCGTCATGACCACGCCTGACAATGTATTGGCAAATGCTACATGTTCGCGCGCTTCCATATCGGAACCATCTTTCACGGCATGCGGCAAATATTTCCCAAGATTTTCAATTGCTGTCAGAGCATACATATCACTCATCAGGCTGGCGTTTGCGGAAATATAGCATTCCACACTATGGAATAGGGCATCAAATCCCTGATAAGCTGTATATTTGGGTGGAACTGTCTTCATCAATTCCGGGTCAACCACAGCAAGCCTTGGGAACAACGAATCTGATCCGCCAAATCCAATCTTTTCTTTTGTTTCATCGTTTGAAATAACACCGTACTGGTCTGCTTCACTTCCTGTACCGGCAGTCGTCGTAATCGCTACCAATGGCAGAGGTTCCTTTACCAAAGCTTTTCCTTTTCCGGTTCCTCCATTAACGTAGTCCCACAGATCTCCGTCGTTTGTTGCCATCGCTGCAATCGCCTTTGCTGCATCGAGGACGCTGCCGCCGCCCAATGCTACAATAAAATCGCAACCATTTTCCCGTGCACAAGCGGCACCTTCCATCACAGAGGATTTCAGCGGATTTGCCATAATACCAGCATATACTGCTGTTTCAACACCTGCTTTTTTCAGCTCTTCCATCGTTCTGTCAAATGCCCCTCTGGCTTTTGCAGATTTTCCGTTTGACACAACCACCAGGGCTTTTTTTCCTGGCATTTCCTGTGCATGCAGCTGATTCAGCTGTCCTTGTCCAAATAAAATCCTTGTAGGCACATACATGTGAAAACTCATTTTGTATCCTCCTTATTGACTTCATTATTTCTTCTTGTTATACTAAAACCATATAGTTTGTCTTTACTATATATCTTAGAGTTAACTCTAAGTCAAGATTATTTTGGTAATTTTTGTTTTCAATACAAACTGTATTTCTCAAAAGGAGAATCACTCTTATGCTTTATACGGTTGGCGAAATGGCAAAAAAACTGTGCGTTGCCTCCTATACCCTGCGCTATTATTATAAAGAAGGTCTTCTTCCCTTTGTGGAACGCTCTGAAAATGGTATCCGTATGTTTAAAGAATCTGATTTTAAATGGTTATCCATTATTGAGTGCCTCAAAAAAACTGGGATGCCTTTAAAGGATATCAAGCGGTTTGTCGACTGGTGTATGGAAGGAGATCATACCATCGGGCAGCGTCTATCCCTGATCGACCACCAAAGGGATGTTGTCCGTGAACAAATCGCACAACTTGAGCAAACTCTTTCCATTTTGGAATATAAACATTGGTATT
>CALWKP010000224.1 GCA_944381295.1 uncultured Clostridia bacterium
TGGGTAACATCGGCAGTTCTTCCTGCTATTCGTAAAACCGGTAGTTATTCAATGCCCAAAGATTACCCGTCTGCCCTTCGTGCTCTTGCAGATGCAGCAGAGCAAAAGCTTGCGCTGGAAGCGGAGACCGAACGCCAGCGGCAGCAGATTGCGGAGTTCCAGCCCATCCGGCAGTATGTGGATACCATTCTGGAAAGCGAGGGGACACTTGCGACCTCTCAGATTGCCGCCGACTATGGAATCAGTGCTAGGCAGTTAAACAAAATTCTGCACGATGCGGGAAAATATAAAACGGAATTCCAAAAGTATCTGTCAGATGAGAGAGCACAACGGGGAAGCGTGAATCATACATTTGCCGGCTGTCGTATGATTTTGGAACATTTTCATGGAGAAAATTCTGAACGGTTTGAGGATGTTACCGCGGAATTGTTAGCATATGCAGCTGGAGCACATCATGGAGTTTTTGATTGTGTATATCAACAGCATCGATCTGGATTTATGCACAGAATGGAAACGGAAGGGATTCAGTATGAAGAAAGCCGTGAGAATTTTCTGAAATATTGCGCCGGTTAGAACGAAGTGGAGAAGCGGTTTGAAGAGGCAAATCAAGAGCTTTCCATTCTTTATCAACGGTTAATGGAGCTTTCAGACAAAAATCATGATGAAATAAGAGAGGAATTTCAATTTTATCTGGGATTAATAGAAAGATTACTGCTTTCTGCGGTCATTGAAGGTGACCGTCGGGATACAGCAGCTTTTATGAATGAAATAGACCAGGTAGCAGAACCAAAGGATTGGCCGTCGTTTTGGAAAACCCGCCTGAGGCATGTGGAAAATAAGTTGTCAGCATTTCCACAGGAAACTCCACTTCAGCAAGCACGGTCAAAAATTTCTGAACAGTGCTGTCGCTTTGCAACGAAAGCTCCCGGTATTTTCCGCTTCAATGTTCCCACCTGAGGGGGAAAGACATTAAGTTCTCTGCGTTATGCGTTGGCACATGCGGAGATGTGGGGAAAGAAAAGGATTATTCTAGTCACGCCGCTATTGAGCATCTTGGAACAGAATGCACAAGTAATCCGGGACTATATCGGGGATGACAATATTATTCTTGAACATCATTCCAATGTTATTCTAATAGAGAACGCTCAAGAAAAGTTAGACCTGCGAGAGCTGGCGGTGGAAAGCTGGCATGCTCCGGTGATAATTACCACCATGGTACAGTTGCTGAATACATTTTTTGGCAGGGAAAGTACTTGTGTACGCAGATTTCAGAGCCTTTGCGATGCAGTAGTGGTGATTGACGAGGTGCAAACAGTCCCCAATCATATGTTGACCCTATTTAAATCTTGCGATGAATTTCCTTTCAGAAATTTGTAATACCACTTTTTTGTTGTGCTCTGCGTTTGGAGCAGGCGGAACATCCTCTTTTGGAGAGTCCAAAAGAGGTGGTCCCTTTTGAGGAGACGTTGTGGAAAACGTTTCGTAGAACTTATCTTATAGATGCCGGGGCAAGGAGATTGGATGAGATACCAGAGCTTGTCCAGAAGGTTTTGAAAGAGGCGGACAGTTTGTTGGTAGTCTGCAATAAGAAATCTGAAGCGGAATTTTTGTACCGGGCATTTGCTGAAAAGGTCGAAAATTGTTTCCATTTGTCCGCATCGATGTGCATTGCTCACCGACGGGCCACGCTGGAAAAACTTAAGCAAGCGCTGACGGAAATGAGCGGGAAAATCCTCTGTGTTGCCAAACAAGTCATAGAGGCGGGGTGGACATTTCTTTCGAGCGGGTAATCCGATTGGCAGCGGGAATGGATAGTATTGTACAGGCGGCAGGGAGATGCAATCGGAATGGCGAAAGCAAGATCCCGGTCCCTGTGTACGTGGTGCAGTGTACCGATAAAAATCTCGGAAAACTACCGGAGATTCAGAGGGGAAAACGGTGACGACTGCACTTCTGGAAGCTTTCCGAAGGGATCCGGAATCATTTGGCGGCGATTTAACATCTAACGAGGCGATACGATGGTATTACCGCAGGCATTATCGCGATATGGAAAGCGGATTTCAGGACTATACATTGAAAAAGAGCGGAATACGATATTTTCCCTTATGGGAGGAAATACAAAGCTTTATACATCTGATTGTAAGTTCTATGGAAAATACAGCGTTATGGGGAATTTTTAGGCGGTATCTATGCCGTTCCGATCCGGGTGACTACTTATGGATTGGCCTGCAACCTGGAAATCTTTGAAGAAAATGGCCTGGAAGTTCCCGAGACTTGGGAAGAAATGCGGGAATGTGCCAAAGTTATCACGGATAACAGGAACGGACAGATTTATGGTTATGCGTTGGCAATGGGCTATGGCTCCTACAACTATTTCTATGTAAACCTGCCCAACGCTGCGAGTACCGGAGACGAATATTTCAACCACACCACTGGAAAATATGATTTTGCATCATTGAGCGGATTCTTTGGTCATTTGCTCGATATCATCAACGACGGCAGTATGTTCCCAGGTTTTGAAACGATGGATGGAGATACCGCAAGAGCACAGTTTTCTGCTGGAAATATTGGAATGATCGGTGTTATGTCTTCGGATGTCACGACCTTTAAAAACCAGTTCCCCTGCGAATTTGAATGGGAAATGGTACCTTATCCGGTAGAGGACGCGGAGAATCGTTATAAAGAACCCGTAGGAGTTTCGATGTCTTATGTCATTGGCTCTGGATGCAAAGAAGAGGGCTATGAGGACAAAGTTGCAGAATTTTTGAACTTCCTGTATTCGGATGAACTGTTTATTGCGACAAACAATACGCAGATAGACATTTCAATTTTGGGTGAAGAGATCACCAGCCAATCCACGGCGACAGATATTGATCCGAACTGGCTGCGGTTCTCGGATATGGATATTTTTTGCATCAAATATCCGACTCCGGATAGTGAGCTTACCATTGAAGGGGATACCTATCAGGGTGTATACAACAAGATTCTAACCGGAATGATTACCGATATAGACGGCGCGCTTGCCGAACTGGATGAAAAGTACAATGCTGCACTGGATCAGGCAGTTGCCGACGGGAAAGTCGTCATTGAAGATTATCTGGATCCGGATGTCAGCGAAAAAAATGGAATGGGTGAAATAACCTAAAAGGAATGGCGCCTTTCATGAACGGGACGACGTAGGAAGGCCGTGGTGGAAGGCGCCGTTTTACATCTGGCAGGAAGGCGGTAAAAGATGAAAGGTATTGGAATCAAGAGAAAGGGAACACCAGGGACCCGGCTGAATATGGGGAATAAGATTCAGGAAGTACTGATGATTTTACCGATGACGATCGGGTTCCTGCTTTTTGAGGTTTTTCCGGAGGTCTGCCGGCAGCTTGACCCGGAGCGGTATTACCACTTGTCTTCCCCGTCGGGTGGAAAGTGGGCGAACGGTCCCTCGGCGGGTGATACGCATGGGTATACCCATCTATGGTTTTTCTCTGGAAAAAGTACCTGAATTTACGGAGTTTACGAAGAAGGAAGAAATGTGGGGACCTTTAGGCTATTCCCTGCATCCCAATGAATTTACCTATATCAACGGGACGTCTGTAAAGAGCGTGGACGCTACGGACCCGGAAGCGCTGACAGATGCGGAAATCCGGCTGAGACATCAGGTGACCGTGCTGGCATCGATGTTGCGGGAGCACATTCCGGGATTTGAGCGCGCTTATGTGAGATGGACGCCGGACAGCGCGGGAATCCGTTTGACCAGAATTATCGAATGTGAACATGATTTAAGCCTGGAAGAGATTGTACAGGGAGCAAGATTTGAGGATGAAGTATTTTTGTACGGATTCCATGACTGTGCGCCGCGCATCATGATTGAGTACGGCAAATGGTACGGATTCCCCTACCGCGCGATGATTCCCAAAGGGCTGGAAGGACTTTTCGTGGTGGGACGCTGCCTGACGAAAACATGGGAAGCACATATGTCCACGAGAAATACAGTTTCGTGCATGGCACAGGGTCAGGCGGCAGGGACTGCGGCGGCGCTGAGCTGCCGGGACAGAGTTTCGCCTAGACAGCTGGAAATAGAAAAACTAAGAAATACGCTGCGTTCCCAAGAGGTATTCCTGGGAGACGAGGAAAGGAGTACAACATGAAAATTGCATTATTGGAGCCGATTGGAATTCCGGAGGAACTGGTGGGGAACTATGGCAAGGCGCTGGAAGATCAGGGACATACGTTTTGCTATTATGACACAGTGACAACGGACCCAGAAGAGTTGAAACGCCGTTCGGAGGGTTGTGACATCGTGATGATTGCGAACCATCCGTATCCGGAGGAAGTGATTCGTACACAGAAGCAGCTGAAAATGATTTCGGTAGCGTTTACGGGAATCGATCATGTAGGGACGAAGGCCTGCAAGGAACAGAGCATTATGGTCTGCAATGCGGCGGGATATTCCGATCAGACCGTTGCGGAGCTGGTGATTGGATTTGCAATCGATGCACTGCGCAAGATTCCCGAAGCAGACCGCCAGGTGAGAGCCCTGCAAGGAAGCGCGGGGTTGATGGGCCGGGAACTGTGCGGGAAAACCGTCGGGATCATCGGACTAGGAAAGATTGGCTTGCGTACGGCGAAGCTGTTTCAAGCGTTCGGGTGCCGGGTGATCGCATATAATCGCAGTGAGTCGGAAGAGGCGAAGCAAATGGGGATTTCCTATCTCCCGCTGGAAGAAGTGCTCAGCCAAAGCGATATCTTATCCGTCCATCTACCGCTGAACAACGCAACAAGAGGATTTCTGGGAGAAAGCCAGCTGAAACTGATGAAACCAAGCGCTGTGCTCATCAATTGCGCACGCGGTCCGGTAGTGGATGAAGCGGCCATAGTGAAGGCTCTTTCGGAAAATCGTCTGGGTTACGCCTGCGTGGATGTGTTTGATAAGGAACCACCGCTGCCCGCAGAACAGCCGTTGCTCCACGCGGAAAGAGCGCTGCTGACCCCGCATGTCGGATATCTTTCTGAGGAATCTATGGTGCGCCGGGCGAAGATTGTCTTTGACAACGTCCAATCATTTTTGGATGGAAAGCCGCAGAATGTTTGCAAAATTTGAGTGGGACAAATCTTTGGGGAAAAGAGAGCGATGAAAAAGAAGTAACTGGAAATTTGGAAATCATCTGAGAAAGTAGCAGAACCCGGCAAGGTTGTCAACGATAAAATGAACGGCTGACGCCGTCGTTGACAATCCTGCCGGGCCCTGCTTAATCGGCAATTAAGGGAGGGCAAAAGCAAAAATGCTTTTACCCTCCCGAATGATTTTGGGTACGGATCTGCGGCAAGCAGAATGTGAGGTTGAAAAAACGATCAACAGATATGCAGCCCGCGAAATAGCCGGATTCAGACGAATGCTTCCTGTAACCCTTCCAAATCCAGATAATCTTCAATATATTGCTTGCGCAAAAGGCCCAACGGGACAAACTCATTGTATTTCCCCTTGACCTGAGCTTTGTCAGGAAGCGGGAATTCATAGGGATCGAGTTCCGAATGAAGGACATCCTGCAAAATATCCTCTAAATCTTCCTGAGGACCATCAAAAAGCACCTCCAGATAAATGCTGGTATAGAAGGGGAGTTTGCTTTTGATGCCTCGGTATCGCAGGGCATAATGCAGCGTGACGAGCTGGCGGGTACCCACCCAGGGAAATACGGCGTATTTTTTGTCGGAAAGCGGCGTGACAAGTCGATGGCAGAATCCGCTGTTATGTGCAATGTACCGGATTTCCGCCAGACGCTCTCGGCAACGCTCACTGCAATAGGGGTATTCATCTGAAGATGTTAAAACATCGCGCATCTTGCGTACCAGCTTTGTGTGAAAGTCGATTGTCAGATCAGCAAACCAGTCTACCACGGAAACTCCCGGCACCCGCTTGACAAAAATCACCTTGGATTTCACGTTTACGTCTACGGTTTCCCAGGTAATCCCGGCGAGGGAGAAACGGACTCCAACCGGATAAACGGTGTCCACTGTGCCGATGGTGCGGTTTTCGTCCTTGACCAGCAAATATTCCGGCGCTTCAAATACTGTCAGAAATTTGTAACTGTTGACGATCTTTTCGCCTTCTCGCCCGATGATCAGGCCGCCGCGTTCTGTGCGCTGTAACTGCTCGATGTCAAGCATATGGGAGAGCAGATGCCGGTAATCCTCCTGAGGGATATTTCGGAAACAGCCGAGAGACAAAACCAACTGCGCAAGCCCTGCCGGGGACATTTCTCCGTTGCTTTTCAAACAGCTCATGGTTTGATGGTACAATAGGTTGTAGGGATAATTCTGCGGCGGGATCGGTTCAACCCAGTGTTCCTTTAAATAGAGTTCGATGATGGCGATCGTACGGATAAATTCCCAGTTGATCGGGCCGAGGGGATCGTCGGAATTGATCTTCAGGTTTTCTACGAAGGTAAAAAGCAGATGAGGGATTTGTCCTCTGCGTCCGCAGCGGCCGAGACGCTGGACAAAGCTGGAAACACTTGGCAATGCGCCGATTTGAACGACTTGGTCAAGAGAACCGATGTCGATGCCGAGTTCCAGAGTGACCGTCGCGCCCGTCACAATTTTTTCCTCGCCGGACTTCATTTCCTGCTCGGTATTTTCCCGCAGCAGGGCGGAAACATTCCCGTGATGGACCCGATAAACGTCGGGAGCTTTATGCTTGAGGGCGATTTCCCGCAGGTTCGCCATGGTGAATTCTACTTCTTCGCGGCTGTTTGCAAAAATAATCGTCTTTTTGTTCAGCGTCTTTTGAAACAGGTATTCAAAATGTTCCCGGTTTCCAAAATTCCCGGAATCTGCTTTCACAGGATTGTCGGAAGCGTCCTGTTCGACGAGGTCGCGCTGGTCTGCGTAATTCACGAACCGTTCCATATGCAGCCGCATCCGTTTCTTTCCTTCTGGGGTGATTGGGGCAGCACATTGCCGGCCGGTGCCAGTGTTCAGCCAGTCTTGCGCGAGGGAAACATCCCCCAGGGTAGCGGAAAGGCCGATCCGCCTCGGATTGACCCCGGTGAGCTTTTTCAGCCGGTCCAGCACGCACAACAGCTGCAAGCCGCGGACATCACGCATAAAATAGTGGACTTCGTCAATAATGATGAACCGCAGATCGGAAAACATCGATAGGCACGCGCCGCGTTTGTTGGTCAGCAGGCTTTCCAGGGATTCCGGCGTGATCTGAATGAGCCCCTCCGGATGCTTGACCAGTTTGTTTTTCTGCGTCAGGGAGGCATCCCCGTGCCATTTGGTCACAGGAATATGCGAATCCAGCAGCAGTTGTTCCAGACGCACAAACTGGTCGTTGATCAGTGCTTTCAGAGGGGAAATATACATCACTCCGACAGAAT
>CALWKP010000225.1 GCA_944381295.1 uncultured Clostridia bacterium
ATAGCCAGGAACCAACCTTTTATAAGAATTCACGAGAGGATTGGTAATCGCACACATCCCCTTGACATGCTTCATCAATCCCGCGATAAAATGATAAGCAACACGGCTCAATCCCGTGGGAGAATTCTCATCATAAAACGCATTTTTTCCATCTTTGAACAACGACATATTCGTATGCATACCGGAACCACATTCTCCAAAAATTGGCTTCGGCATAAACGTTGCACAAAGCCCATGAGCATTCGCAATCGATTTGACGACCATTTTAAAGGTCATAATATTATCCGCAGAAGTAAGCGCCTCATCATATTTAAAATCAATTTCATGCTGCGCAATCGCTACCTCATGGTGCGAAGCTTCTATTTCAAATCCCATCTCTTCCAGGTTCAGACAGATATCCCGGCGTGCAAGTTCCCCCAAGTCCGAAGGTCCCAGATCAAAATAACTTGCTGTATCATACGTTTCTGTGGTTGGATGCCCACATTCATCTGTATTGAACAGGAAAAATTCACATTCCGGACCTACATTGAAGGAATATCCCATCTCTTCCGCCTGTTTCAAGGTGCGTTTCAGAATGTAGCGCGGGTCACCTTCAAACGGGGTACCGTCAGTTTTGTAAACATCACAGATCAGCCTGGCAATATGCCCGTGCTTTGAGTGCCACGGGAAAGTTACAAAGGTATCCAGATCAGGACGCAGATACATATCTGATTCCTCGATCCTGACAAATCCTTCAATCGAAGAACCATCAAACATACACTTATTATCCAGTGCTTTTTCGATCTGACTGGATGTGATCGCTACGTTTTTGAGCGTACCAAAAATATCTGTGAACTGCAATCGTATAAATTTGATATCCTCTTCCTGAATAATTCGGATAATATCTTCTTTTGTATACTTGCCCAAAAGTTTACCCCCTCATACAAATCTGACAAATCCTTCTCTTGTCATTTTCGGATGGCTTTTCGCTTTGTACGCACAAATAAAAATAGCAAGGCCGCTCTTTTCCAGAACCTCCTTGCCATCTTACTTTATTTGCAACAATCTTATTTTATTCTATTCAGAATACCCTGTCAATCATTTTCCCGGCTGAGATTTCTGTTTTAGGGACATGCACAAAAAATAATTCTATTGCAGATATTTTCTAGTTTTTTGAAGAATTAGTATGAATTTCCTGCAAACCGATACTTTAACCATTCTTCCAATCCATAAAAGTTCCCTTATTAAAACGGCTTATAGTTCCACTGATCCAAAAAAAGCTTTCCAAATCTTGCATAATTTTACTAAGTAAAATTCGCTTTTCTGGATCTTTTATTTGTGATATTTTCCTCCGCTCAGGATCTGAAACGCGCGGTAAACCTGCTCACATAACATCACCCTGGCCAATTGATGCGGAAATGTCATCCGAGACATTGATAAACAAACCATACCATCCTTTTTCAAGCTTTGATCCAGTCCATAAGAACTTCCAATGACAAAGCTGATCGAACTGTTCCCATGCAAGGCATACTGGTCAAAAAGCTCCGCCAGTTCCGGAGAAGAAATTTCCTTCCCTTCAATACACAGAGGAAGCAAAATCCCGCTGGCTGCTGCCCGGATTTTTCCTGCTTCTTCTTTTAAACAGGTATCGATCTGAGCCGGCGACGGAGATTCCGGAAGTCTGCTTTCCGGTATCTCAATGATTCGAAATTTACAGAATACCGACAGCCTTTTCTCATATTCGCGGCAAGCTTCTACCCAATATTTTTCTTTCAGCTTTCCTACACATACGATGGACACGGTCAGCATCTTGTTTCTCCTTCAAAATAAAATCGTCTTATATTCTAAATTCTCTCTTGGCGCTACCATCAACTCAAAATCCATCCCCTGTTTCAAGCCTGCCATCTGCAGCGAACAGAGTGAAGTCTGATAGGCCAATTCCGGTGTATTGTTTTCTCTGCTTAAATGCGCCAATAGGAACCGGGCTGTACCTTTTCGTGCAAGCTCCGGCAAGACAGACGCACATGCTGTATTAGACAAATGTCCTGTATTTGAGAGAATTCTCCTTTTTAAGTAATAAGGATAGGGACCATTTTGCAACATGCCTATGTCATGATTAGATTCCAAAATCACCAGATCGCTTCCACTGAGTTCTTGTGTTACCGTTTCCGTTAAACAGCCTAAGTCTGTACAAAATGCGATCCTTCTTCCATCGCTTGATGTTATCTTGAATCCCAAGCTTTCTGCACTGTCATGCGATGTGCGGAACGGCTGGATCAGCATCCCTGCGCAGGAAACGCCATCTTCTCCTATGACGAAACTTTCCAGACTTTCTGAAAAATTCTTGCTTTCCTGCAAAGCTTTCAAAGTTCCCTCGGATGCATAAATACGCAGTTTATTTTTTGAAGCAAATACCCGCAAGCCCTGCACATGGTCGGAATGTTCATGTGTGACAAAGACCGCCTTTATCGCTTTTATCGGAATTCCACAGGCATCCAACATTCCTGTAATCTGTTTTGCACTCCGTCCCACATCAATCAGGATTCCCTCTTCCCTGCTGCCGATATAATAACTGTTTCCACTGCTCCCACTGAACAAGGGGCATATTCGCGCCATAAATTCTCCCTTCACATAAAGAAAGGGAATGGCAAACTGCCTTTCCCTCCTGTATCTATTCCAAGTTGTCCCTCTTTTATACCACTTTGGCTACGGGCGAGGGTTCCATCACGGATACCCGTACAATTTCTGCTCCTAACGAACGCAATTTTCCTTCAATATCTTCATATCCACGTTCAATATACTGGATATCTTCTACTTGAGTTGTACCACGAGCACACAGTGCCGCAATCATCATCGCTGCTCCTGCACGTAAATCCGTCACCTTCACCGGCGCGGCATTCAAATATTCCACACCCTCTACCACGGCAATCTTGCCATCTACTGAAATCTGGGCGCCCATTCTGCGCAATTCTTCCACATACCGGAAACGGTTATCCCAAACACTTTCGTTGATAATACTTGTCCCATGCGCTATTGCCAAAAGTACTGCAATTTGAGGCTGCATATCCGTCGGAAAACCGGGATGCGGCATAGTCTTAATGTTACATTTATTCAAAGGCTTATCTCGTCTTACATGGATTGAATCGTCAAATTCTTCGACTTCTACACCCATTTCTTCCAACTTTGCTGAAATCGACTCCAAATGTTTTGGAATCACATTCTTAATCAGGACATCTCCGGCAGTTGCCGCTGCCGCTACCATATAAGTGCCGGCTTCAATTTGATCTGGGATAATCGAATATGTGGCTCCATGCAGGTGCTCTACCCCATAAATCTTAATCACATCGGTTCCGGCTCCCCGCACGTCGGCCCCCATCGTGTTCAGGAAGTTTGCCAAATCCACGATATGCGGCTCACGTGCGGCGTTCTCTATCACGGTAACGCCTTTTGCCCGGACTGCTGCTAACATGATATTGACAGTCGCTCCTACGGAAACTACGTCTAAAAACACATGATTTCCTGTCAGCTGTTCGGCATGGACGTCTACCATCCCGCCTTCGAGGGAATACACCGCGCCCAACGCTACAAACCCTTTTAAATGCTGATCAATCGGACGTACACCGAAGTCACAGCCTCCAGGCATCGTGACAACAGCATGAGAAAAGCGTCCCAAAAGGGCACCTAACAAATAGTAAGAGGCCCTGATGTGACGGGCTAATTCATACGACGCCACATGAGAATGGATCTTCCTGGGATCTATCTCGATCGTGGTCTTATCAATCACCCGAATCTGGGCCCCTAAATCTGAAATAATACGGGTAATAGCGGTTACATCTGTAATATTCGGAATATTTTCAATGCGGCAAACACCTTCTGCGAGGATTGCTGCTGGAATAATTGCCAAAGCAGCATTCTTTGCACCGCTGATCGTTACCTCGCCGGTAAGCCTGTTGCCACCAGTAATTACAAATTTATCCAATGCGGCACGCTCCAATCAATCTCAAATATACCTTCACTCATCAGCATCGTTTTTCGCCAAATCTTTTATACAAATCAAGTATACCCTTTTTATCAAGGGATACCACACATATTTTCCGTTATCATAAAGTAAAACTATTTTGCACTTTAATGATAATAATACACCTAAAACTAAAAGTCAATATCTAACAAAAAAAACGCGGCTCTCTTGTGAAAAAGCTGAAAAATTATTTCACACATCCGGGAAAGTTCATGCAACTATTTTTCTATACGGTAATAATTTCAAAGTGCTATCTTCTATTTTCCAGGCAAAATGGCCTCCTTCCTAAATGGATGCTGAAAATTTTGGATTTCCAGAAAAATTTTTCTTTTTACCGGATATATTACTAACCTTCCAATTTGCCGCCATACTTTTTACAAGAGGGTATCTTGCTGATACCGAAAAAGCTGTTGCTTCTTTCATCTGACCGGAGTTACATTCTGCATTTTTATACAAAAAACTGGCCGCCATTCCTTTTGGAATAACGACCAGTCTTTATCAAGAAATCATTCAGTTATACAATCGGTTTCATTCTTCTCTATACTTATACATCGCAACGGATCAGGTCTTCATATGTCTCACGGCGTACTATAACCCGAGCTTCCCCATCGCGCACCATCACAACCGCCGGTTTCGGGTTCCTGTTATAGTTTGATGCCATGGAATAGTTGTACGCTCCTGTGGACAGAACAGCCAAAATATCTCCGGCTTGCGGTTTCTGAATCATCGTATTTTCCTGAATCAGATCGCCGCTTTCACAGCATTTTCCTGCTATTGTAGCGCAAAAATCTGCTGGCTCTGCTGCCTTGTTTGCGATTAATGCAGTATATGGTGCGTGATAAAGTGCGTAACGCGGATTATCTGTCATACCGCCGTTTACCGAGACATAAGTGCGGATATTGGGGATCGTTTTCACGCTTCCCACTTCATACAAAGTGACTCCTGCTTCTCCAACAATCGAACGTCCCGGTTCCATATAAACATAAGGAATTTCCATCTGATAGGCTTCACACCGCTTAATAATTGCCTCCGACACGATCTGCATGTACTGGTCATAAGGTACCGGGGTGTCCTCTTTCACATACTTGATGCCATAACCGCCACCCAAATTTAATTCCTTCAGCAAAGTCCCGGTTTCATCCCGAATCTCCTTCATGAAATCCAACAGGAGTTCCGCAGCCAACACAAACGGGGCCACATCAAAAATCTGAGAACCGATATGACAATGAAGGCCTATCAACTGAACATTAGGAAGCTGCAACGCTTTTTGTACCGCTTGCTTTGCTTCCCCATTCTCCAAAGCAAACCCAAATTTGGAATCGATTTGTCCGGTACGGATGAACTCGTGAGTATGAGCGTCTACACCTGGCTTAATCCGCAACAGGATTTTTGCAGTTTGATTGCGTTCGGCCGCCAACTCCTGCAACAGCTCTAATTCTTCCAGGTTGTCTGCTACAAAATGTCCTACTCCAAATTCCAGCCCGAACTTTATTTCATCACGCGTCTTGTTGTTCCCATGAAAATATACGCGTTCCGCCGGGAATCCCGCTGCCTTGGCAGTATACAATTCCCCACCGGATACAACATCCAGGCCCAAGCCTTCTTCCGCCACAATCCTGCACATCTCCTTGCAGCTAAAAGCTTTGCTGGCGTAAACTGCCTGGCCCTTCCCCTGATAGTATTTTTCCAGCGAACCCTGATACATCCGGCAAACTTTCCGGATGACATTCTCATCCATCACATACAGGGGTGTTCCGAACGTTTCCGCTAATTTGACGGAATCACATCCGCCAATAGTCAAATGTCCTTCGGCATTTACACCGAAACTTTCTGAAGTAATCATTTTCACTCACCACCATATAAGATTATCTGCTGTCGCAGCTTTCAGACAGGTACCGCTTCATTTCTTCCAATCCCTCGCCCTTCACCGACGAAAACGGGACAATCGGTACCCCTTCCATTCCGCCGAATAAACTGTCAAGCAATGCTAACTGTGTTTTTCTCTGGGTCTGGTTCAATTTGTCGCTCTTGGTTGCCGCGATCAGAAAAGGAAATTTATTCTCATAAAGAAATGCAATCATGTTTTTATCATCCGCAGTCGGTTCGTGACGCATATCGACAATCTGTACAACTAAGGCGATGTTCCTGTCCTGCGCAAAGTAGCCTTCTACCAGTTCCGCCCAACGCAGTTTTTCGTTCTGAGACACCTTTGCGTAACCATATCCAGGCAAATCTACCAGCCTGCATTCTGCCAAACGGTAAAAATTGATTGTCCCAGTTTTCCCTGGTGTCGCACTGACGCGCGCCAACGATTTCCGGTTCACCAATTTATTGATTAAGGAGGATTTTCCTACATTGGACCTCCCAGAAAAAACGATTTCCGGGATTGTCGAATCCGGTAATTGACTTGCTTTTCCCGCTGCCAACTCAAAAATAGCTTGACTAAAATTCATCACATTCCCCTCACTGCGCCATGTGCGGCGCGGAAGCATCATGGCTAGATTCCGGGGGAACCGCCACTGTGGGCATGGTCTGCTTTTTTTCCGAATTTGATTCTACTGGACACTCTTTCACCGGTCTCGGCATATAAACCAGTGCCTCTTCCAGCACTTCCTGCACATTTTCTACGGTACGGAATGTTACGGCATTCTTGACCGCAGGGTCAACATCCGCTAAATCCGGTGCATTATCCGCAGGAATCAACACTTTCTTAATTCCTGCTCGGTAAGCTGCCATGGTCTTTTCCTTTAATCCGCCGATCGGCAACACTCTACCTCGCAACGTAATCTCCCCAGTCATCGCCAAATCATGATGCACGGGAACATTACACAATGCAGAAGTGATGGCTGTTGCCATGGCTATTCCTGCCGAGGGACCGTCCTTCGGAATCGCCCCTTCCGGCACGTGGACATGGATATCGTATTTACTGTAAAAATCATGGCGGATTCCATACTGGGAAGCTCTGGTTCGGATACAGCTGATCGCAATATGGGCGGATTCTTTCATAACATCACCAAGAGAACCTGTAAGTTCCAGTTTCCCAGATCCTTCCATGATTGCAACTTCGATCGGCATGGTCTCTCCGCCAACGCTTGTCCACGCCAAACCATTTACCAGACCAATTTCGTCGGTTTTTCCTAGCCCTTCTTCTTTAAACTTCTTGGGTCCTAACAGTTCTTCCAGATTCTTTGGCGATACGGTAATCTTTTCTGTCTCCCCTTCTACGATCTTTTTCGCACTTTTGCGGCAAATCGCGGCAATGGTTCTTTCCAAAGTACGGACTCCCGCTTCCCGCGTATACCCCGAAATGACCTCGTGAACCGCTGCCGGCGTAATGCGCAGCATTTTGGGAGAAATCCCATGTTTTTTCAACTGTTTGGGAATCAAATGCTTTGTCGCGATATGGAATTTTTCTTCATGCGTATAACTCGAAAGCGGGATGACATCCATCCTGTCGAACAGCGGATCCGGGATCGCCGTCTGATCGTTTGCCGTTGTCAAAAACAATACGTTGCTCAAATCGAAGGGCATATCGATATAATGGTCATGGAACCCGGAATTCTGTTCCGCATCCAGGACCTCCAAGAGCGCGGATGACGGGTCGCCACGGAAATCTTTCCCAAGCTTATCGATCTCATCCAGCAAAATCAAGGGGTTATTGGTACCGGCTTGCTTGACGGCCGCGATAATTCTGCCTGGCATAGACCCGATATAGGTCTTTCGGTGCCCCATGATATCCGATTCATCCCGGACACCACCCAGGGAAACCCGCACGTATTTGCGTCCAATCGCTTCCGCAATCGACCGTGCAATGGACGTTTTTCCTACGCCCGGAGGGCCAACCAGACAGATAATCTGGCCCTTATTCTCCGGAGCCAGCTTCCGTACCGCTAAAGTCTCCAAGATGCGGTCTTTTACTTTGTCCAGCCCATAATGGTCGCGGTCCAATATCTTTTTGGCCTTGGCCAGATCGATCTTTTCCTGGCTGGATGTGTTCCAAGGCAATTCGATGCAGGTATCCAGATACGGCCGGATACCGCTCCCTTCGTGGGAACCGTTCGGCATCTTGGACAAGCGGTCACACTCTTTCAGCAGCTTTTCCTCTTGCTGCTTTGGCAGCTTCAATGCCAGGATTTTCTGCCGGTATTCTTCCGCTTCTTCCTGTGGATTATCATCTTCTCCCAGTTCGTAGGCGATGGCTTTCATTTGTTCGCGCAAAAAATAATCATGCTGGTTTTGGTCCATCTGTTCTTTTGCGCGCTCATTGATCTGGTTTTCAATCGCCAAGATCTGAATCTCATCCTGCAAAAATGCATCCAGTTTTTCCAGACGACGTACCGGATGCAGTTCTTCCAGCACTTCCTGTTTTAACTCATAGTCTAACATAATGTTCGACGCGATGTAATCGGCTAACTGACCGCAATCTTTCTGCTGGATGACTCCTAAAATAATATCCGGCGGAATCCTGCGATAATTCTGCACATATTCCTCAAACAGTTCCTGCGTATGCCGGATCATCGCTTCTGAACGGTAAGATGGCCGTACATTCCGGGTTTTTGCCACGTCATACTCCGCCATCAGGCACGGCGTTTCCTGCACCACTTGGAGGATCTTCGCACGCTGTTTCCCCTCAGCAAAAATCCTGACACCTCCATCGCCATGCGAGATCATTTGCTTGATTTTGGCAATGACCCCCATCTGGTAAATTTGTTCCCCAGTTGGTTCATGGTCGGTAAGGTCTTTCTGCGTTACCAGCAGAATTTTTTGGTCCTGTTCCATTGCCGCTGTGAGCGCTGCTACCGACTTTTTCCTTCCTACATCGAATTGAAGCATCATTCCAGGAAAAATGACAAGTCCACGCAGTGCCAGCACTGGCAGCTTTTTGATCTCAGGCTCCTCATTTTTTGGTAAATTATTCATAACATGCTCCTAAATTTCCTGCGATTTCATCAAAACGGCTGCCGCAAGCTAAGGGTGAAGCTTCCTTGCCGCAGCAGCCGTTTCCTGAATACTTATTCCTCAAGACGCCGTATTCTTCCTGCCGCGTCTCTTCGTATTATCCGATACCGATATCTTAATCTTTACCGGTTTTCGTTCTTCATTATATTCAATCTTCGGTTCAGCACCGTTTTCTACGGTATCTTTGGTAATCACGAGTTTTTCGATCGTGTATTCACTCGGTACCTTATACATGAACGGCGTCAAAATTTCTTCCATCAGCGCACGCAATCCGCGAGCACCTGTATGGCGTTCCAGCGTCTTTTTCGCAATCGCACGCAAAGCTTCCGGTTCAAAAGAAAGCTCTACTTTATCCAGCTCAAAAAGCCTCTTATACTGGTTCACCAGAGAATTCCTGGGCTCTGTCAAAATGCGCACCAATGCATCTTCGTCAAGTCCATTTAACGCTGTGATGACCGGCAGACGTCCCACTAGCTCCGGAATCAATCCAAATTTCACCAGGTCATGCGGAATGACTTCCTGCATCCAATGAGTTTCGTCTAATTCCGAACGGCTCTGGACATTCGCGCCAAATCCCATGCTGGAGGAAATCGTACGCTTTTCGACCACTTTTTCCAGTCCGTCGAACGCGCCGCCGCAAATAAAGAGGATATTGGAGGTATCTACCTGGATAAATTCCTGCTGTGGATGCTTCCTGCCCCCCTGCGGAGGAACATTACATACTGACCCTTCCAGAATCTTCAGCAACGCCTGCTGTACACCTTCGCCGCTGACATCCCTTGTAATCGATGGGTTTTCGGACTTGCGGGCAATTTTATCGATTTCATCGATGTAGATAATCCCCTGTTC
>CALWKP010000226.1 GCA_944381295.1 uncultured Clostridia bacterium
TTTACGGGTAGCAAGGAATAATCTTTTTGCAGATGGCAGACCGTACCAACGCCTTTAGGTGTGGCTAGTATCTTAGGGCTTTGCCCGCATCTGTAGAACCACCAGCTTTGCTGGTGGGTTCCTATTACAGGAAAATTTCCAAGATCAAGTTTTTCATTTACAACAAAAGGCCTTCCCATGGCGGTCAAGCCACAGGAAGGCCTTTTACGTTATCAAAAGCTAATCGAAGATCCCCCGGCGTGTCCACTAGCGAAAATGGACCAGGGGGTATTTTGCTTTTCTTACAAAGGGCAAACTATTAAAAAATGCTTGGGATGGAATTGCTTTCTCCACTGGGCGTCACGCCCGGCACGACGGTGATTTTTACCGATGCATGGTTTAACTGGAGTCCCGATGCACTGTACACTTCAAACATCAGATAGGCTTCGCCTTCGGCAAGAGCTGTTACCCGGTATTTCCCATCCGAAATCTTCTGTACCGAGGCAATCCCCGTGCGCGAGACATAGACTTTCATCCGGTTCGGGTCAGCTCCCGTCAACGATGCTTTGACGTCGTAAACGCTTCCCGGCGGCATTTTGTACGACTTGGTATCCAACAGCAGAGAGCCGTGATCTGGCTGTGGTGCGGGATATCCGTTCTTTCCCAACGATGCCATCAGTCCCGGATAGTCTTTGTACGAAACGTTCAAGTCTACATTTCCGGTAATCCCGTTTACAGCACCGGTGCTGGTATATTGCCATACCGTATAAGGACCGGTGTAGGTCACCGCATAATAGTACTGTGCTAGCCACAAATCATATTTGCTCAATCGGTTCATATCCAACCGATTCCTGGCCCAGTCCAGACTGCAATAAATCCCCGGATAATATCCGGCTGATTCGATTTCCTGACAGAATGTTTCGGCAATATCAGTCAGTGCGCCGCGGCTTAACCCCAACTGTGATTTGTCTTCGAGATCATAAAATACCGGATATCCCAATTTCCTGTCTTTCAGCAGCCCCATGACAAAATCTGCCTCTTTTCGGGCATGATCTTTCGTCGTGGCATAGCTGTAATGATAACAGCCTACTGGAATCCCGTTTGCTGCCGCGCCATCCAGATTGTTGAAAAACTGCTTGTCTGTTTGAGTCGTACGGTTTTCCCATCCGTATCCCGACCGCGGAATAGCAAAGTCGATTTTTGCATCCTTGACCTTTTTCCAGTCAATTTTCCCCTGCCAGGTAGAGATATCGATTCCCTTTTGTGTCATATACTCACCTCCTCCCTCTATCCTATGCGGACAAGTGCTGGCTCTTTCCAAATCCCGGCAAAAAAATCGGAATCTTTCCCTTTTGGAGGAAAGATTCCGATACTTTGGAAAAAAGATTTCTAATAACTCAATCACGTAAATGAAAGAACCTGAGTGAAAAATCCATTACGCTCATGCCGTGAGGGTGACCGCAGATCCGTCTCCCATTATACGAAGAGGGCAAAAGCATGGTTTGCTTTTGCCCTCCTGTTTGCGTATTCAGCAGGGCCCGACAGGGTTGTCAACGACGGCGAAGCCGTTCACTTTATCGTTGACAACCCTGTCGGGCTCTGCTACTTTTTATGGCAGTTGCCGGAAGAAAATCACCTGGGCAACTGCCTAGTAATAACAACACACTTCCGCGAACGAAAAGCGCGGGCGCTAAAGAAGTTTCCTGCTGATTGCCGGGCGGAGGTCACGACGCGTGCGCGACTTACGTGCAGACTTAGTCTGCGTCACGATGCGTGTTCGACTTACAAGCAGACTTAGTCTGCGTCACGATGCGTGCGCGACTTACGCGTAGACTCAGTCTACGAAATCACGATGCATGTGCGATCTGTTAGCTGTAGGTCTGGGGTTAGTCAAGACTTTACTCCTGTGCAGAATCAGTGTTTTCCTGGTTGTCGGTGGATGTGCTGCTCCCCGCTGGAGGCGGAACGACATTTCCGTCATCGTCTACGGTGTAACCGTAAAAATAGGCGTCAAACAGATCTTTTGCAACTGCATTGGAAAATTGGCTGGTGGCGCCATATTGCAAAACGACGGCAATAGCGATCTCAGGATCATCATACGGAGCAAATCCGATGAATACCACGTTATCGGAATGCGGGGGAACCTGCGCAGTACCAGTCTTACCGGCAACAGCAATGCCGTAGTTGGAGAAAGTAGCTGCGGCTGTACCGCCAGGCTGACAGACCGCACGCATGCCTTCCCAGACAATTTCCAAATTTTCTTCTGAAATCCCTACATCCGCCATGACAGTTGCTTCATTTTCCTGGAGAACCTGGTCACGGTTGTAGTTTGTGATCTTATCCACAACGCTGGTTTTTAACCGTACGCCGCCGTTTGCCAGGGTCGCGGCGTACGTTGCCAGCTGAATCGGTGTAGAAGCATCGTCCGCCTGGCCGATAGCTGCCTGAACGACGTCGCCGCCATTCCATACGCCGCCTCGGGATTCGCGTTCTTCCGGACTGGAAATCAGACCAACACCCTCGCTGACTTCCAGACCAGTCCTTTCACCAAAACCGAATTGCCGGGCATACATTTCCATACTGTCGATGCCAAGCCGGCGGCCAGCATCAAAAAAGTAAAGGTTACACGATTTTTGGAGCGCTGTCACGACGTTGATATTTCCATGATATCCCATACAGGTCGGGCGATAATCATCCCAAAAGTCATATACGTGGTTACAGTAGTAGGTAGAATCGCCGGTAATGATGCCTTCTTCCAGCGAAGCTACCGCAACCACCGGTTTGAAACAGGAACCGGGCATGAAGGACCCTAAAAAGGCGTTGTTGTACAGCGGATTGGTTTCGTCCGACAAAAGTTGACGGCGGTAATCGTCATCGTTTGTGTACAGGTTCAGATCGTACGACGGATAAGTAGCTGCCGCCAGTACCTGGAATGTCTTGGCGTCCAGAATCACCGCCGCGCCTACGGTACAATCCTCGCCGTTTCCGCCGCCGCCTTTCTGCTCTCCGTATTCCCGTGCGGCATTGACGTTTTTCGCAAGCGATGCCTGTGCGACTTTCTGTAAACGGCTGTCGATACTCAAATATACCGTGTTCCCGGCTACCGGAGGATCTGTCACAGTGGTCGAGGCCAGCGACCCGCTTCGGGTCGTTTCGATCACTTTGGTGCCGTTCTCTCCGCGCAATTGGTCTTCTAATGCGCTTTCAATCCCGCTTTTCCCAATTTTATCGGTATAAGCATATCCCTCCATGTTTTCTGTGGAGTAGGTTTTTCCTTCTTCTTTGAATGCGTTATATTCTTCTTGCGAAATATATCCAATCGATCCCACAATATGCGGTGCGACAGTCCCGTTGGGATATTCGCGCTCTGTGGTGATCTGAACCGTCGCGCCTGGAAGATTCTGCTTGTTTTCACTGACGATCCCTACCGTATCGGAAGAGACATCCGAAGCAAAGGTATAGGGGTTGGAAATTGAAAACCCTAATTTTGCCATGTTGTACCGTACGGAAACGATATCCCGCGTATCTTCTGCGCCATATCCTTCACAATCATACAGCCCGATCATTGCCTTCATACATTCATCTGCGGTGGAATAGGAGTTTAACCGGATGGTCTGATCGGATTTTAGATCTTCCGCTTCCTTTTCCATCCCTTCGATAAATGCGTAGGTCCCCGCGGGAGTCACTTCGATCGGCAGTACGTCGATCCATTCTTCCCCGCGCTTTTCCAGGAGCCGGACCAGCTGCAAAATGGTAGCGTTCTGGGTTTCAGACGTCATATAGGTGCGGTCAAATACAATACTGTATACGGTCTTGTTGACAGCAAGCGGGACTCCATTCACATCCAGAATCTC
The DNA here is from genome assembly GCA_944381295.1 of uncultured Clostridia bacterium. Lineage (GTDB taxonomy): Bacteria > Bacillota > Clostridia > Oscillospirales > Acutalibacteraceae > CALWKP01. The sequence goes on from CALWKP010000226.1 coordinate 3,834, forward strand.
GCCGCGGGCGGCCTCCATCTTGACGACGGCCGTACTGGTGTTGTTGGATTGTTCCAGCAGGGTTTCCCCCTGGATAATCTGCCAGTCGATGAGCCGGACGCCGAAGATGCAGAAAACCAGGAACAACACTGCGACACAAAACACGTAACGGCCCAGGCCTTTCCATTTAGACATGCGGGACCTCCTTTTGGGAAACTTGGGGGAGATCAATCCTCCCGGGGTTTGATGAGAAGCGCAAACGCGCGGTTGAAATAATAAAATAACGGCATAAACAATAAGGTATAGCCCATACGCGGCAGATAGTGGTAGACAAGCGCATGGGAAACGTGGGAATAGCCGAACAGGACATAATAGAATACCCATTGCAGCAGGAACAGCACGGGGATACAAATCACTGCAATCAGCATCGCAGTGAGCAGATTGGTTTTGAGCAGGTTGCCGGACATAACGCTGACAGCATAACAGACGACAGCGAGGAACAGCGCATGAAATCCTAATGCGTAGCCTAAGCCGAAGTCGATGAGCAGGCCGCAGAGGAGTCCAAACGACATGGATGCGGATTCCTGTTCAAAAACTGCAATGGACAAGGCCACCGGGATGATGATGGTAGGACGTGCCAAAAATAACTCAGGAAGCAGGCCGGGGGTCTGCTGGATGACAAAACAGGCCAAAATCTCGACAGTATAGGCAAAATACCGCAGGGCTTTATATTTTGCGGGACTCATCTTATTCATCCTCCTGGACGTCCAGGGAATTCATTGCACCGGTAAAGTCCTCCAGGACTTCGCCCTGGCCTTCAAAATCCGTGATGACAAAGACATCCCGTACGGTTTTGACATCGACCATCGGCTGGACAGTCGCGCTGTAAGAGACGTCATATTCTTCGGGGCCGACATCCAGGACTTTTCCGATCGGCAGGTCTTTGGGATAGATACCGCCCAAACCGCTGGTGACGATGATATCCCCGGCCTTTGTTTGGGTATCCGCACTGAGATAGCACAACTTTACGGTGCCATCTTCGGCGTACAGCAGATCGCTGTTGACCGCACCGCTTTCGCGGGTGACCTTGTTGACCGCTGCGATACTGGTATCGGGGGAAAGGATGGTGGTGACCTTGCTGTATGAAGCCGTTACACTCGACACCCATCCGACGATGCCGGCATTGGTAATGACCGGGTCATTGACGGAAATCCCGGAATTGGAACCTTTTTCGATATAAAAGCTGTAAAACAAGTCGTTGGGGTCGCGGCCGATGACCGCAGCCGAGACAAACTGGAAATCACGGTTTTCCTGCTTGAGTTCGAGCACAGACCGGAATTGTTCATTTTCCAGTTTGACCTGATAGTAATCGATCAACTGTGCGTTCAATTCTTCAATCTGTTTGCGCAAAGCGGCATTTTCGGCCTGGAGTTCTTCTTTTGACACCGTTACATTCTCCGCGGTGACCGCCGCATTATTTGTCACAACGGTCGTTACCTTCTGCATGGACGCCGTAACAAAACCAAGCGCCTCTGAAAAGATAGAACCGCCGGCGCTTGCGGTGTACAGCATTACCCCAAACAGGATAAAGATCACACCGAGCAAGACCTTGAAGCCGGTGCTTTGGAAAAAATTTTTCAAGTCGGAACCTCCTTGTACTGGTTGCTGCGGCACAGCCTTGAAATCGGCGCCGCCATATGACAAAAAGGCGGAGAGCCATTTGCCCTCCGCCGGTTCCTCAAAGCTTATTTCCTGCGGGCTTTATAGTATTCCGACGGCATCGTCACTTCCAGACGCTTGCCCGTACCGTCTACCACGCAATCCAACGGGCTTTCCGCCACATGGACCGGCATGCTGGTCTCTTGCGCGATCAGCAGGTCCAGACCCTTGAGCAGCGCGCCGCCGCCCGTCAGCATGATACCGTGGTCTATGATATCCGCCGCCAATTCCGGCGTTTTTTTTTCCAGCGTACTCTTGTTCGCTTCCACGATCAGTGACAGCGGGTCGGACAACGCTTCCCGTACCTCTTCGCCGCTGATACGCACATTTTTCGGAAGCCCGTCCACCAGGTTGCGGCCCTTGATCTCGACGCTCACATTTTCTGTTTCCTGCGTCGGGAATGCCGAACCGATCGAAATTTTGATCTCCTCTGCGGTGCGTTCGCCGATCAAAAGGTTGTATTTCTTCTTCACATACGAGATGATCGCTTCGTCGAATTTATCCCCTGCCACACGCACCGAACAGGACGTCACAATATCGCCCAGGGAAATCACAGCGACTTCCGCAGTACCGCCGCCGATATCTACCACCATGCTGCCGGTGGGTTCGGCTACCGGAAGTCCTGCGCCGATCGCCGCTGCCATGGGTTCCTCAATCAGTTCCACACTGCTTGCACCGGCCTGACGTGCCGCATCCTCCACAGCCCTGCGTTCCACTTCCGTGACGCCAGACGGAATACAAACGATGATGTGCGGGCGGGAAAAAGTCCTCGATTTTACCGCTTTCCGGATAAAATGTTTCAACATGGTTGCGGTGATGTCAAAATCGGCGATGACACCGTCCTTCAGCGGACGTACCGCGACGATCGAACCGGGCGTTCTGCCGATCATTTCTTTTGCCTGGGTTCCTACGGCCAGTACCGTATCGGTACGCACATCCACAGCGACAACTGAAGGTTCCCGCATGACGATGCCTTTGCCTTTCATAAAGACCAGGGTATTGGCGGTACCGAGGTCAATTCCGATATCCTTTGAAAACATAAGACTTCCCTTTCCTTCCACTATCCAACGGCCTGTACGGCCCTACCTATTCTTCCAATCAAACAGATACGTTTATTATAACCGTTCGCTGCGCATTTCTCAACAGGTATTTGGGGAATCGGAGAAATTTTATCATTTCTGATCGCATGGAAATTTTTCCAACAGAAGAAAGTGGGACTTTTCCACAACCGTAATTGTTGGAGAATCAGTCGTGGATGCGAACCGCGCTGTAAATCAGAATTGCTGCAAGCAGCAGGAGTGCCTGGGCGACATTGATATTCACCATGACGCCAAAGGTAAGTTCCAATACCGATAAGTCGATGGGCACGGACGGAAACCCGAAACTCGCCGACATCCCGAGCCAGGAAAGGAACGGGACTCCCGCAGTGACAACGCCGATCAGTTTGCCAAGGACGATCGCCAGCATCAGCAGGACGATCAACAGGAGTGTTTTTAAGAGGCTGCGTTTTACTTGTGCCATGTTTTCCACCTATTCTGCATCGATTTCAGGTTTTTCCCGTAGAGCCGAATCCGCCTTCCCCGCGGGCAGTTTCCCCGAGGTCGCAGGTCTCTTCCACGGGCAGGGTCAAAATGGGAGTCACTACCAGCTGTGCAATCCGTTCTCCCGGAGCGATTTCATAGGGCTCCGAGCCAACGTTACAGACTCCGATGCGTAATTCCCCGCGGTAATCGCTGTCGATCACGCCGACGCTGTTGGAGAGGGTGATCCCGTGTTTTACGCCCAACCCGCTGCGAGAGAAGATGAGGCCGACCGTATTTTCAGGGATGGCAACAGCCAACCCGGTAGGGATCATGGCGAGATCGCCAGGTGCAATGGTGACTGGGGCATCCATGCAGGCGGCAAGGTCCAAACCTGCAGAACCGGCGGTCGCACGTTTTGGAATAACGGCGTCAGGCCGGAGTTTTTTCATTTTTAATGTTTCCATGGGAATTCTCCTTACTTGTTGAAAAGTTTGCAGGGGACCCACAGCCCGCCCGCGCGGGCACAGCCGCGAATTTTCGCGGCTGTGGCGCGCTGCAAAGCGGCGTGCTGCCGGGGGCCAAAGGCCC
>CALWKP010000227.1 GCA_944381295.1 uncultured Clostridia bacterium
GGTGGTTGCGGGTATGCCCTGCCTTATGAGCACCGTCGCCGCCTTTCCCGTGGGCGCTGCACGCCCAAAATACAGGTACTTTTCGTTCTTATACCCCACCATGGAATCCATCGTATTGACTGCTTTATAAAAAAAGCCCAGAATCGGCCCTCCGATTGCCAGATAGAACAATGGCGCCGCAATCCCGTCACTTGCATTCTCCGCTACCGTTTCCACCGCCGCTTTCGCTACTTGTTCTTCCGTAAGCTGTGCCGTATCCCGTCCAACGATCATGGAAACCGCCTGGCGTGCGCCTGGAAGGTCATGCTCCGCCAGCTTTTGGTACACTTTCATGCTCTCTACGCGCAGTGACTTCACCGCCAGAATTTGATAGCACATGATTGCTTCCACAGCCATACCAAGCCATTGGTTCAGTGTCCAGCAAATCCACAAAATCCCCGCAGGAACAGCTGCTGAAAGCAGACAAACCACGATCACCAGCACTACGCCGCCGACAAATTCTCCTCGGGGACCTTTTCGAAAACAATGCCGCAATATCCGCTCACTCTGGGAGATCAATGCCCCGATCAGACGTACCGGATGCGGCAGCCAATGGGGGTCCCCAAACAGGAGATCCAACAGGAACCCGGCACAAAACGCCAAAAGATGCAGCATACCGTTCATCCTTTCAGTCTTACCGGAATCCCGCATACGATCCGGTCCACACATTCTGCCCGCTGTGCCAAAAAACAGCAGACACGTCCCACCGCTTCACGCCAATCGCGTTCTTCTTTCTCCCATGGCACAATCCCGCATCCAATCTCGTCGCACAAAATCACGACTTCCGGATTTTGGAAAAGTATGGTTTCCGCCCATCGCAGAAGCTCTGTCTGGTCCGCGCCGTCAGCCATCATCCGCCGGAGCAGCAGATGCAGGTGATTCAGCACCTGAACTCTTTCCGCCTCTTGCGGAGTACAATCCGCACCGTCCGCCACGGATGCTTCCGGAATCTTTTCCAAAACTACTGCAAGCTTTCCCTGCGCTCTTCCTCCAATCACTAATTTCACAGTAATACCCCCTGAATCTTTTGCAGCAGGACAACAGCCAGCAGCATTGAAATTTCACAGACCTGCAAAAAATAGCCGGCTAAATCGCCGGTAATCCCGCCAAACTGGCGCATAGACATCACCCGGTAATACAAAAAGGAAAGTCCCGCTGCCACAAGTGCTCCCGCCCCCAGGACCGGGCTGCTCCACAACATCCCCGCTGTGCAGATCACCCAAAAGAATACCGCTGTTCCCCGGACCGCACGTTTCTGGGCAGCATCCGAAAAAGTGGCGGCCAAGCCGCTGTTTTTTGCACAGGGAAAACCGGCGATAGAAAAAGCGCTCAGGCTGCGGGAAAGCACAAATCCGGCGGACAGCACCCCCAATGTGCTCCAGGAACGCTCTACCTCGGACCACAATCCGAATTGCAGGAGCAGATATACCACGCAGCTAATCACCGCAAACGCCCCGGTATGAGAATCCTTCAAAATTTCCAATTTTCTTTCCCGTGTCTGATGGGATGCAAGGGCATCGGCAGTATCACACAAGCCGTCCAGGTGAATCCCGCCGTTGACCGCGATAGGCAGCAGCACTGCAAGGACAGCAAAGAGCACATGTCCCACAGACAACATAGAACAACCCCAGGAAAGCAACCATAAACCGCCGCCTGTCACAACGCCTACCAATGGAAAAAAGCACAGCGCATAACGCATGTTTTCCTGATTCCAATCTACTCGGGGCATCGGAATGGAAGAATACATAGAAAATGCAATTGCCAGCGACCGGAACCACTTCATAGAGTTACCCCCTTGACGGCCAATGGAAAAGTACAGACTACTTCGGTAACAGATTGGGCTTTCCGGGCGATCCCGCAATTGATCGCCGACAAGTTCGCCAGATATTCCATGGTGGACGATTCATACGGAACACCATCCAGATCGATCTGATTGGACACAATCACGAGATTTTCCACCTTTTTCTGCAAAATATCGATCCCATATAAAATTTCTTCCACTGCATGGGCACCTGCTCCGTCTGCTTCATACATTTCATTGGCAAGCAGATTCGACATACATTCCAGCAACAGAGTACTGCCTGGCGGGACTTCGCATGTTTTGAGTGACAGATAACATTCAATTGTAGAGAAACCTTTTCCGGCCCGTGCTTGCCGATGTTTTGCGATACGCGCTTCGGCTTCTTGCCCCCAGGGAAGCATTGCCGCTAAATAATACAGCTCTCCACCGGACTGCGCATGAAGCTTCACAGCCAACTGCTCTGCATATTCAGATTTTCCGCTCGCTGCGCCGCCAATCACCAACGCCAGCATATGGACCACTTCCTTTTTCTCACACCAACGGCTGATATTCTTCGATTTGTACTTCCTGGAACGTTCGCATTTCATAATACACGGCATACGCCATATCCAAAAGCGGAAGCGCCGCTACCGCCCCAGTACCTTCTCCCAAGTGCATTTCAGCACAAATCAACGGTTTCGCGCACAAAGATTCCAACACCATCTTTGCCGCAGGTTCCTTGGACACATGCGATGCCAAAAAATATCCGGCTGCTTCCGGACAAATCCTTTTTGCTACCAGAGCTGCGACCGAAGAGATAAAACCATCGATCAGCACAGGAATATGCAGGGCTGCACAACCTAAAAACACGCCTGCCATGCCTGCAATGTCCAAACCTCCGACCTTGATGAGGGTATCCAAGGCATCTTGAGGGTCCGGACAGTTTACCGCAATCGCTTTTTTGATCGCAGCAATTTTCCTTTGGAGGCCCTCTGTGGATAATCCCGCTCCTCGTCCGGTCATAGTTTCTACCGATTGGCCCAGTAACACAGATGCTATCGCGCTGCCCGTCGTTGTATTGCCGATGCCCATTTCTCCTGTTGCAATAATCTGATAGCCATCTTGTTTTAATCCTTCCACAACGGAAATCCCCGCCTCCAGAGCCGCTACCGCTTCCTCTTTTGTCATGGCAGGACAGCATGTCATATCCCTTGTCCCATATGCGACCTTATAATGACGAAGGCCTTCCCCGGAAACATCCCGCGCTACCCCTACATCCACAGGAATCACGTCAGCTCCTGCGACCTTCGCCATCTGGCAAACACTGGTTGCGCCTTTCGTCAGGTTTTCCGTTACGGTTGCAGTCACTTCCTGTCCCGTTTGAGTGACTCCCTGTGCGACGACACCATTATCCGCACACATGACCACGACGGCACGCTTATCCAGTTTTGCACGCGGTGTTCCGGTAATCCCGGATATCTGCACGACAACATCTTCCAGCAGACCAAGTCCGCCCAGAGGTTTTCCCAGAGAATTCCACCGCTTTTGGCACTGCTCCATGGCGGATGCATCCAATGGTTTTATCATCGCTAAAGTTTTTTCCAACGTCATATCGATCACTCCTGATTTCCTGGTGGAATCCTGAAAAATTTTGCTTTCTCTTTTCTCTTTACCGGCAGCTTGGCGGTTTATTGGGCACCCGCGGCCCCATTTTTGGACCCTTTCGGGTCCATAACGCCACGGCCGCAGGCCGGGGCGGCACGCGGCTTCGCCGCGTCATGGGGCCGCGGGTGCAAGCTCACTTCGACAACACAGCCCGAAGTGTTTTCACCTCAAACCCACGGAACTCCAATACCGCTTTGCTTGTTTCCAAGTCCAGCTCATGCACAGGATTTTCCAGCATATCACATTCTTTTAAGGAAACCGTTCCAGCAGGCGCCGTAAACTGGCAAACAGTCCTGGCACCACGGCTCTCGTAAACCCGGAAAATCAAATCCCCTGAACCATCCTCTGCCGCTTTGACTGTTTCGATTTGAATATTTCCGGCATCCACACCCCAGTACGCAGTATCTGAAACACTTCCAGAATGCACCGTCACCGGATAATTCAAACCGTATGCGTCATGGACCACTTCACTCTCTAGGAAACTGCCATTCCATACATCAAATGCGTAGGTAAAAGTATGCTCTCCCTGATCAGAACGGAATTCCGGATGTCCTCCCGCACGGAGCAGTGACAATGACAAGACATCTTCCTTCATCGAAACCCCATACTTACAGTCGTTCAAAATTGCTGCTCCCTGATTACCGTCACACAACGCTGTGTAAAAATGATTGCATACCTCAAACCGGTCTGCATCGTACTTTCTGGAACGATGTGTTGGACGCTTCACATAACCAAACTGAATCTGGTTATAAGCTTCGTCCGCATGAATCCCTGTGGCAAAATCCACTTTTAGAAGCTTATGCAATTCCTTCCAATCAGCTTTGGCAGTGAATTTCAGAAGATGGGAACCGCTGTCCAGAGTGACCAGCTCTTCAATCGTGGAATTTCCAATTTCCACACCTATTTTCAATCCACAACGCAACACAGAAGTTTCCGCAATTGCAATACTGAACTTCTTTCTGCAGTTCCATTCACAGTTCTCCGTCATGGAATCAATATCCCAAGCATCAAATTTTCTCGGCACATCTCGGTAAATCCGGAATCTATTTCCATATCCATTGATCCGTTGCGCCCCAGTCGTCCGATCGATCAGGGAGATCAGTTCTCCGTTCTGATCAAACCTGGCGCAAAGGAATTCATTTTCCAGGATGTATATTCCGTTTTCTTCCCGAACGGATACCGCAGCATCCACCGCCTGTTCTGCCGGAAACAGCGACACATGCCCACAGCCCGGAACCCGCACTTTTGCCAGAGCTTTCTTTCCATACACGCAGCACGGAACAGCTTCTCCCCGGTTGGTCACGGCGCCATTCTGGTATTCTTCCGGCAGTTCCACAACCTCTTCGCGGTTCCAGTTCATGCTGTTGAACAAGGTTACACCGTCTCTGCTGTCCAAAAGGCTTTCCTGGGCATGATTGATAAGATTTGCTGTGGAATCTGCAATTTTCTCATAGAATGCTTCTGCTTCCCGGTTCACACGGCCGATGGAACTTCCCGGGAGGATATCATGGAACTGGTTAAGCAGAGTATTCTTCCACTGTTTTTCCAGTTCCTTGGAAGGATACTCCTGTTTTCCGGCAGCCAACGCCGCAGCGCTCCAAAACTCTGCTTCGTGAAGCGCGATTTCACTCTTTCTGTTTCCTTTTTTGACCTTTGCCTGCACGGTATACGTCCCGCGGTGGCATTGGAAATACAGTTCTCCTACATAACAATTTTTGAACTGCCC
>CALWKP010000228.1 GCA_944381295.1 uncultured Clostridia bacterium
GAGGCCTGAACATTCTCTATTTTACCAGATAGGATGTTTCTTTGCTTAAGCTTTAATCCACCCGCATTGCGGGCGGTTGTTGAACTTTCACATTCTGCGAAAGTTCTTTGCTAAAGCACTAATACAAAGAAGATACTTTTGTGTAAGCGATAAATCTTTCACCGATGATTCTCCTTTCCTATCATCAAACTCCGCACCACATTTTTACTTACTACTTATTACTTACTACTTACTATTAAAATAGCAGATTTCTCCCTTGTTGTCAAGCACAAAAGGAGACCTCTTTCCTGATGGCAAAGGCATCACAAATAACTGTTTAAAAAGGATTCCCCCAGACTGTTTTCTTACCGTCCAGGGGAATCCCTATGCTTTAAAATATTGATGTATTACCAGTCGAGCAATCTCAGATAGCTGACCCCATCACTTTTGTAATCACCTTCAACTCAATGTCTGTCATAAAACGTTTCTCGCTTTCAATCCGTTGTACTGCATTCTTATCTATATCCAGTCGGGCCATTTGCAGCATATCTGCCAGTTTTCTCTGGGAAGTTTTTCCGGCAAACTTTCCCGGATTTCTTTGATTCTCTTTCCTCAAATACTATTTTCACCGTTTTTTGCCTTATTTTTGTACTGAAAACTCTCTTATGATTGACATTCTGTAATTGTCATGCTAGGTATCCTCAAATCTTCCCTCATTCTGGATAAGCCCGCGGAAACAGGCTTTTCTGGTATCCGTTATTTTATCGGCTGGCGAATCACCGTCTTTAAATTCTCAGGCTTACAGCGACGGACGTCACTGAGATAAATTTCATGGTGATAGCGTCCACTTTCAAAATCCAACCTATACCCTTGTCCCTGCGCAAATTCTTCCATATTCCGTACAGTCGCCGGCTCGTCGTCATAGGGACCAATGTGCATACACTGTACGCACAGGCCTTCCTCATACGCGAAAAATTCCACTTTTGAAAAATCCATTCCTTTTTTCTTACTTGCTTCTTTTATCGCCCATTCAAACGTTTCTTTCGTGACAAATTCAGGCAAACGAATCAAGGAAATCCATTGGAATGTTTCTTTTTTCGCATAATCTACCCCCTGGATGCCATCCTGCCACCAAAACCCTTCCAGGGGAGGTACCACATAATCAAAATATCCTTTGATTGGATGCTTGCCCATTTTACTCATCTTGATGGTGTATGCGACTCCATACAAAAGGCCAATAGACGCTCGATAAGCCCCATCGATTTCATTGGGGTCTCCGTTCCCTCTTACAGCCAGAAAACTCATGGATGGGATGGTGATAATCTGCGGCTGTTTGGGCGGCAGATAGAATTCCTGATACTCTTTTTTATAATCAAATGCCATGATATCCCCTTCCTTTTCCCTTAACGCAGATACCCTTTCACCATTTTCATTGGCACACCCATCCTCTCCGCAATTTCTTCATGAGTCATTCCCTGGTCGAAAAACCGTTTGCACACAGCTTTCATATTTTCTCCAACTTCAATAATATGCCTATCAGGATCATAGAATCGGACTACCCTCTGTCCCCATCTATGTTCTTTCTCTTCATGCACATAGTCGATGTCCGGAAGTTCTTTCAGTTTTTTCAAAAAGCCATCGAAATCATCCTCTTCAAAATAAATTTCACTATCATTCCCCTCATAGGCAATCTCCTTGTCGGTAAATTCCCTCCAGCTTTTCTCTGTCTGCAAAGCCAGTCCGCCTGTCAAAACAACATTTTCTCCCAAATCTGCAATTACATGTAATCCCAAAACTTCACCATAAAAAACTTTGGCCTGTTCCATATTCTTCACAACAAGCATCGGATTTCTCATCTTCATGGGTTTCTTCTCCAACCATTCTTATTTTCCCCTTAGCCTTTGTACCCGTTCCCTGATGGATGTTTCAAATTCTTCGTCGGAAAGCTGTGGATCCCGTGTCATTTTCCAAATCATGCAGGGAAGCTCTGCACAGTCAGCGCAGTTCACATAATGATGCTTCTGTACAGAACAGGCATAGATCGGACAAGGTTTTCCTTTTGGCGCATGGAACACCTTCCCCTGACATGCATTACACCCATTACAGTCCTTTTGATAAGCTACACAGGAATCACATTCTTCTCCGCAACAGCTGTATCCCAGGATCTCTCGTTGCCGCTTTTTGCTGAACCCCTTCAGCATCAGCCGGTAAGCTTTCTCCAGCAGTTCTTTCATCAGTTCGTCCGGTACTTTTCCATCCGGATTAATCGAGATCCAGTTCCGCTTATCCGAATAATATCCGGGGATGATGTCCTCGTATTGGCTTCGCAGGAACTCCGCTTCCTCCGGGTCCGCTTTTAAGTTGATGTAATAGGGCTTATCCTCCTTGTCCAGGCAAATCGCCGCAAACATCTTTCCCCCAATCTGATACCGTACCCAATTCCATTGGATCTGTAAGTCTTTTGTCACACTGCGTTTCTGCATCAGGTAATCGTCCAACCAAAGATAACGCATTGCTCATTCCTCCCGATACCGTTTGATCGTTTTTTCGAGAGAGGCCAGAAGCTTTTCCCGCAGTTCCTCAGGCTCCAGAAGAATCACTTTTTCCCGGAAGGTCAAGAGCCAGGTCAGCAGGTTTTCCGGGTCGGTATAATCCCCTCGGAACAAAAGTCGGCCGTCCGCTTGTTCTTCAAAACATCCGGTACCGAATTCCTCCACCAGTCTCCATTTACAATCCTGCTCAAATAACGCCTTTACCGGAATTCCTCCGGGAAAAATCCGCTCGTCACTGAGGTCTGGCAGAGGTACCGTACGTGCTGCAAACGGTTCCCCTGTCACGAGATCTTCCATACGATTCAATTTGAACAGCCTGTAATCTTCCCTGCTTCTGCAATATCCCCACACGTACCAGCTGGACCACCGAAAAATCAGGTAATAGGGTTCCACCACTCTCCTGCTTTCCCCCTTGGGCCCATAATACCGAAAAGACAGCACATTATGTTGGTCCATCGCCTGCCGGATGATTTCGATCTTTGGCGCTAGGGATTCTTTATACCAGGAAGCAAGGTCGATCAGAATATTTTGCGCGCCCGGCATCAAGGTAGACGCTCCTGCCGAAAGCTTCTCCATCAGCTGCGCCACCCGGTTGCTGCCGCTGACGCTATCCAGACTGCGGAGTCCTGCCAGGATCGCCTGCATATCGTCGGAGGTCAACAGCGTACTGTCAACCTTATATCCCTCCATGATCGAAATTCCCCCATTTTGTCCCGGGACAGTTACAAGAGGAATTCCTGCCTTACACAGATCTTCAATATCCCGGCTGATGGTTCGTCGGGAAACTTCAAACTTTTTTGCCAATTCCGGCGCAGTCACCTTTTCCTTCTGCAATAAAACAGAAAGGATACCAATCAGTCTGTCGATTTTCATAGCGGCGCTCCATCCTTTAATGATCTGGCCTCCATTACAGAAAGAATATCACAGCAAACAGGACATCTGTATGTCCTGTTTGCTCATTCGGGATTATTATTATAATTTTCTGGCAAGAGCTGGCATTCCGTATTTCAACGAGAAATCCTGACGGATTATGTACGCAGCCGGAATGTTTGCGGTGCAAACCGATAAACAAGCACGCATGCCACAACCGAATACAATACACAGAACACAATGCACGCAGCGCCAAACAACAAAATGGGCATTCTCATGTTCATCATAGCGTAACACACAAAATAAGTCAGGATCATAATCAATCGATAGGTCCCGCTTTTCATTTCCGTTCCAGCATTATAAGGCTGCAGCAGGTAATAGATTGTCAGGTAATGGATAGAAAAAAACAGGCTCATGCAGAGGATGGACACAAACAAAACCACATAATTGAGAGGATTTTCCGTCCCGCCGGATGCATACAAAATCAACGACAGCCCCGCCCCGATCACAATGGCCGGAACCGCATTGATCTTCATAATTTCCCGCAGGCGGATCTGAAACAGTCGGAGCACAAATTTCGGCTGTTTATAGAATGAATAGGTCAACAGACTGTGGTCACAATTCATAAACAGCGCTTTCGTGAAACCTGTTCCTCTGTTGATCGCATACATGATGAATACAAAATACGGCAGCCAATTTAAAACGATTTCATTGATATCAGATTTCATGTCCGGGACAAGATATAACGCCAACAAAACCCCGCCAACCAGAAAACAACAGACCGAAGCGATTTTGATTGTTGCTTTCCAGAGGATTTTCTGATGGCGCTTGATGAACAATTCGTTGAGATACTCAAAGCCTTTCCGCTTGCTGGTAATGGAAACGTCGGTGGAAATTGTCTTTTCACTTGCTGTTTTCACCGATTTTTTTACTGTATCCATCTGATTCAACATTTGAGAAAGCAATTCCTGATTGATTTCCCGATAATAGCGGAAGGAAACAACCTTACGAATACTGAACGCCCCTATCGGTATCCATACCAGAAGCAAGGTCATAGACGCTGCCAAAGGCAATACGATCCCTACAGCGGGCAGACCATATGCCAGCGCCAGCAAAATTCCGGCAACCAGCCAAAGATATTTTTGGATTTTATTTTCATTATGAATAAAACCTGTTTTTTCATATTCCAGGAGAGAATAGGCTGCAACCGCCAGCTTGATACCCGCCACGCAAAACGGGAACAGCAGGCAGAACCAGAGCGTGATTCCGCGCAGCCATCCAAACACAATAGCGCATGGCAAAAATCCAACGATCACCTTCAAAATGGCATAGCCATAATTGGCTAACGTGTATTCCCGGGCATTCATACGCAACAGGATCATGGCGTAATACTTATCCCGGGTAGGATTGAACAAACTGGTATTCATATATGCGCCGATCAGTGTGAGGCAAAACAAAATATGAAGGAAGGTTTGGTCGCCGGGCGTCTGTTCATACAGAAAGCCAGCCCCATAAACCATGACGGAAAAATACAGTATCTTTCCCAAAAAAACCGTAACCAGCTCCCACAAGATAGAAACGATATTGGCCAGCACCTTCAGGCCGGTCACCTGATACAACGTATCGGGCAGGAGCTTTTTGAGCAGCGGAATCTGTTTCAGCGAATACAAGATACTGTTGACCCTATAAGTATTTTTCAGGGAAAAGGAAAGACGTAATGTTTTAAGCATGGTCTTCCTCCCGCAACGCCGCAATGATTTTCTCCTTAAACTCATGGTTGTCCAGATTCGATTGTTCCACCACTTCCAGCTCGCCGTGGTTCAGCAGTACGATCTCATCGCATAAATCCAGCGCAAGGTCCATGATATGGGTGGAAAAGATCGTGATTCTGCCGTCCTTCAGGGAACGAAGCAGCTGCTTCATTTCTTCTGCCACTACCACATCCAGCGAGGTCAACGGCTCATCCAGCAACAGGATATTTGACTGCGCAATGATATTGATCAGCATCTGCATTTTGTTCTTCATGCCATGAGAATAGTCTTTTAACAGCTTATCCCGGTCTTCAGCAGCGATACTCATTTGTTCAAAGTAAGCATCCAACGGTTTAGCATCCTGGATATTTGCTTCATTGATATCCATAAAAAATTTTAAAAACTCACGCCCAGTGAGAAACTCCGGTACTGTCGGCGTGGACAGCACATAGCCGACATCTTCCGCCTTTACCTCCCGGCGAACACCGTCCTCTTCCAAATAAAAGCTGCCGCTATCTGCTTTGATATCCCGATTGAGGCAGTTGAACAAAGTTGTTTTTCCCGCACCATTGCGCCCCAAAAGGCCATAAATTTTCCCCTCTTCAAAGGTAAAATCAATATCCCGCAGAACTTCTTTTTTCTCAAAACGCTTTGCCAGATGTTCTATGACAAATTTCATTTTTTCCTCCTTTATTGTTGCTTGCTAACCAGAAAGTGTAATTTTCTCATCCAATCAAAACCTCTTATATCAATTCCCGAAGTTTATCAAGAAAAGCCTCTTCTCCCCAGGTATTGACCTTAAAAAACATAGCCTGGCTTCCTCCCGCAGTGATTGCGGAAAGATAAACTCGATCATCCCCATTTTGAAATAAGGTCACAGTCAAACTTACACGGTTGCTGCCTGCCCAGCTGAACCGTTCAAAAACGCGCACACTACATCGTGCTCCACCGCTGTGAAAATCGCTGGAAGCCTCCAAAGACGCAGACATGCTGCCGTTTATGATTCCTGATTGAATTTTGTTCAGAATCTGGTTAAAATCTCCTCGAATGGTTTGTTCCAATTTTGCCATCATACACCTCATAATTCGCACATTTATTTTGATATCGCCTGGTACAACAGATCTGCTATTCCACACCTGCGGTGGGCAAATCGCGCTCGCTCCCTCCGGTCGCCCGGTTTCCCGGAAACCAACAGCCGGGGTGCCCGCGTTTCTGCATCTCTGCGGTTTTTGTACCACACCTGCGGTGGGCAAGTCGTGCCCGTTCCCTCCAGTCGCCCGGTTTCCCGGAAACCAACAGCCGGGATGCCCGCGTTTCTGCATTTCTGTGGTTATTGTACCACACCTGCGGTGAGCAAGCCGCGTCCGCTCCCTCCGATCGCCCGGTTTCCCGGAAAGCAACAATCGGGATGCCCGCGTTTCTGCATCTCTGCGGTTATTGTACCATAACTACAACCAAATTTCCATCTTTCTCTTGTGCAAGAAATCTGTCCTTCCTATCTTTGTAAATGTGCTTCCTCCAAACCAATCCATATAGCAGTTTCTTTCCCCGGCATAACCTTTTTATTCTTTGCATACACATGAAACAAAAAGCATGTGGGGGGATTGGTTTGAAGGGCATTGTGGAAGAACGCGCCGTAGAGCTTGGTAATTATATTATAGAAAATAAAACCACTGTACGTAAAGCTGCAAAAAAATTTGGCGTGAGCAAAAGTACGGTACATAAAGATGTTGCGGAACGTCTGAAATATGTTGACCCTCAGCTCTACCGGGAAGTTAAGGACGTGCTGGAAATCAACAAAGCGCAGCGGCATATTCGCGGCGGAATGGCTACTCGGATGAAATATAAAAAAGGACAATAATCAGATAGAATTATTTGCGTCTAAAAAGAATCCAACTGAAATTTTGAAAAGCCTTTTGCTCAGTCAATCGACCAGGGTAAAGGGCTTTTTCTCGGTTAATTTTAATTACAATTTGTATTTATTTAATTTGTTTTTCCTATTTGTTTTGTATTTTCCTCTGTTTTTCGACAAAACTTGCCGGAACTTAGAAATTTGATGTATAATAAAATTACGTATTCGACTGTTTGCTTTTGCTTGACTTGAATAACGTCAGGTGTTCCCGGGATTATCGCAACACCTGTATTTTACCAAACCAAGGGGGACCCGCCATGAGAATCGATGAACTCTTAAAGCGTGACAGCGTAACTTTTTCGTGTGAACTCTTTCCACCAAAAATTGGTACTGATCTCGCTCACGCTAAAACCGTAGTGCGCGAAATCGCCGCACTAAAACCCGACTTTATCAGTGTTACCTATGGGGCAGGCGGAAGCACCTCCAAACGTACGGTTGAGATTGCTGCCGATATTCAAAGTTATGGAATCCCTGCTCTCGCGCATATGACCTGTATCGCCGCTACGCGTACTCAGGTTTCCAACATGTTAGCAGATCTTTCCGCCAACCATATCGAAAACATCCTTGCTCTGCGCGGCGATGTTCCTCAAGATGCAGATTTTTCTCCTTCTCTGGAATACCGTTACGCCAGTGAATTAATTGAAGATATCAGTTCCCAAAACCAATTCTGTATCGGTGCGGCATGCTATCCCGATGGTCACGTGGAATGTGCCCATAAAGATGAAGATATCGACCACCTCAAACAAAAAGTCGAAAGTGGTTGTCATTTTCTTACTTCTCAGATGTTCTTTGACAACAATGTTTTTTATAATTTTCTCTATCGCATCCTCAAAAAGGATATCCGTGTCCCGGTGATCGCCGGTATCATGCCCGTCATCAACAGTCGCCAGATTAAGCGTTCCTGCGAGCTTTCCGGTACAACCCTCCCTCCCCGTTTCAAAGCCATCACTGATAAGTTTGCTGACAATCCTCCTGCTATGAAACAGGCAGGCATTGCGTACGCCACCGAACAGATCATCGACCTGATTTCCAATGGCGTCAACCATATCCACCTCTATACCATGAATCGTCCCGAAATCGCCCGCGAGATCATGGAAAATCTTTCGGAGATCATCCGGTGACCGCCCCTCGTGTGCGCGAGCAGGAAGCTTTGCGTTATCTTGGACTGCGCGGCCATCCTGCCGATAACCGTACCCTCGATCTGCTTCATTCCTGCTCCTCAGAATTGGAAACCGGTATTTCTCCCCGCTGTGTATCTCAGAGATTTCCCTTGCAAATTCATGGAAATCTTGTCCAAATGGGTCCTCTGGAAGCAGTCTCATCCAAACTCGCTTATCATCTTCGCAATTGTTCGGAAGTCTTTCTTTTTGCCGCGACCCTTGGACCTTTTCCGGATGTCCTTATCCGTCGGTATTCTGCGCTCGACATGAGCCGTGCTGTCGTGCTTCAGGCATGCGCCGCTTCCCTCATTGAGTCCTATTGCGATCTCTGCGGACATGCTCTTGCGGAACAGGTACGCTCTGAGGGTCTTTATTTGTGTCCCAGATTTAGTCCAGGATACTCTGATTTTGATATCCGGTTTCAAAAGCTTTTCCTGGATATTCTCAACGCACAAAAAAGGATCGGCCTTACCGCTACCGACAGCATGATGCTGGCACCTTCCAAATCCGTTACTGCCGTGATTGGGCTGACCAGCCATCCTCAAAGCTGTCACAAGATGACTTGTGAGGACTGTCCTTCCACAGATTGCCCGTTCAGAAAGGATGCTGATTGATGAATCATATTATCAAAGACTTACTTGGAAAACGCCTCGTCTTTTTTGACGGTGCTATGGGTACGCTGCTCCAGCAAAATGGTCTTGCCGCCGGAGAGCTTCCCGAACTTTGGAATCTTTCCCATCCGGATTTGATCCGGTCGATCCACCGCGCCTACCTCGATGCTGGATGCGATATCATAATCGCCAACACATTTGGTGCAAATCATATTAAGCTGCGGGGATGCGGTTATTCTGTACCAGAAGTCGTCAAGGCCGGAGTGTCTCTTGCCCGAGAAGCAGTAAACTCCTGCGGGCGCGACGCTTTTGTCGCCATGGATCTAGGTCCTACCGGAAAGTTACTGCGCCCCATGGGCGATCTTGATTTTGAGCAGGCTTATCAGGCTTTTTCCGAAGCTGCTCAGGCCGGCGCCGCTGCGGGGGCTGACCTGATGCTCATTGAAACCATGAGCGATACCTATGAAGTAAAAGCTGCGGTATTAGCGGCCAAAGAAACCGGGCTCCCGGTATTTGCCACCATGATCTTTGACGAGCAGGGAAAGCTGCTGACAGGCGGCGATATTCCTGCTGCTGTGGCCCTTTTGGAAAGTCTCGGCGTAGACGCTATCGGATTTAACTGCGGCCTTGGTCCGGAACAAATGCTTACCTTTTTGCCCCTCCTGATGGAGCAGGTATCCATACCGGTTATCGTAAGTCCGAATGCTGGTTTACCGCGCAGTGAAAATGGACAGACTGTTTTTGACGTAACTCCACAGCAGTTTGCCGCTTCGATGCGCAAGATTGCAGAACACGGTGCCTGGATTTTAGGAGGATGCTGCGGCACTACGCCGGAACATCTTGCTGCCACCATCGCTGCTTGCCGTGAAATTTCTCCTGTTCCGATTTCTCCGAAAAATCGGACGGTTGTTTCCTCTTATACTCATGCCGTGGCATTTGGCGAACGTCCCATCATCATCGGGGAACGCATCAACCCTACCGGAAAAAAGCGTTTTCAACAAGCTCTCCGTGAAAATGACCTCGACTACATTCTTCGAGAAGGATTGACGCAGCAGCAAAACGGTGCGGATATTCTCGACGTCAATACCGGACTGCCGGATATCGATGAAACCGCGATGATGTGCCGTGCTGTTACCGGACTGCAATCCGTGACCGGGTTGCCTTTGCAGATTGACACTTCCAACCCTGCAACTATGGAAGCAGCGCTTCGACTCTACAACGGCAAACCTTTGCTGAATTCTGTCAACGGCAAGCAGGAGAGCATGGAGCAGATCTTCCCTCTGATAAAGAAATACGGAGGCGTTGCCGTTGCCTTGACTCTTGACGAAAACGGCATCCCGGAAACTGCTGAAGGACGTTTTGCCATTGCAGAAAAGATTGTCCATACCGCCGAAAGATATGGGATTTCCCGCAAAGATCTGATTGTGGATGTTCTTGCCATGACGATCAGTGCCGGGCAGGAATCCGCTGCGGTCGCCTTGCAGGCTTTATCCATGGTACGGGAACGTTTGGGGGTTCACACATCGTTGGGCGTATCCAACATTTCTTTTGGTCTTCCCCAAAGAGAGCTGATTAACGCTACATTTTTGACCATGGCTCTGCAATCCGGGATGAGTGCTGCTATCCTGAACCCCAATTCCCAGGCGATGATGAATGCCTATCATTCCTTCTGTGCGCTTTCCGGCGCTGACCCGCGCTGTACTGCCTACATTGCCAAATATTCGGGGCAGGTCGCGGAACAGCCATCTGCCGCCGGGACATTATTGACGCTGAAAGACGCTGTACGCAAAGGATTGCGTGAGAGCGCAGAGGCATCTGCGGCGGAAGCCTTAAAAAGCAGGGAACCTTTGGAGATTATCCATAACGAATTAGTTCCGGCTCTGGATGAAGTGGGCCGCCGGTTTGAGGAAAGGACATTATTCCTGCCGCAGCTCCTGATGAGTGCCGAAGCTGCCAAAGCAGCGTTTGAAGTTTTACGCACCCACATGACCGCAGAAAACGGTCCGCAGGAACGCCGGGATAAGATCGTTCTGGCAACGGTCAAAGGAGACATCCATGATATTGGAAAAAATATTGTAAAAGTCTTGCTGGAAAATTACAGTTATGATGTGATCGATTTGGGAAAAGATGTACCTCCGGAGGAAATCGTACGCGCCGCACTGGAGAATCAGGTAAAACTGGTAGGGCTCAGCGCCCTGATGACCACAACGGTTGTAAACATGGAAGAAACGATTCGCCAGATTCGGCGGGATATTCCAGGATGCCTTGTCATGGTGGGAGGGGCAGTTCTCAATCAGGAATATGCTTCCAAGATTGGAGCAGATTTTTATTCTCCCGATGCGATGGGGTCCGTACGTTATGCCAACCGAATTTTTGGTCATTCTTGAAAAAGTTTGTTGCTGAAAAGCCCCGCCGCCGCGGAAATCCTTTGGATTTCCGCAAGCACAGCACAAAAGGACACATCCGAAGATGTGCCCTTTTGTGCTGTATCATGTCATTTTTCTTTGAAAAATGACGGCGGCGGGGCCTCATAATGCTTTTTCATTTCACTTCATAAAAAGTTAACACTTTGAACTATTGTGCATATGCACCAAATATGCTATAATTTAGTTTACATAAAGTCAATTTTTTTATGGATTTGCCTGCTTCTTTTCTGAATTTCTTGCAAATCCATCTTTAATAATGACCCCATTTCAAGATTCAGAAAGGAAGATGACCGATGCCTAATAATCCCTATTGCGAAATCACGCCCGAGATCCTGGCGTATTCTGAACTTTGCAAGAAAAATAGTTCCATTAACCCAGAACTATACACAAAATATGAGGTAAAACGCGGCCTGCGCGACTTGAACGGAAAAGGCGTCCTTACTGGGCTGACCGAAATTTCTGATATTGTCTCTTCCAAAACGGTCAACGGCGAGAGTGTCCCCTGTGAAGGAAAACTGTATTATCGCGGAATCGACGTGGAAGAACTGGTTGCAGGATCGATTCGGGAAAAGAGGTTTGGCTTTGAGGAAGTTACTTACCTGTTGCTATTTGGTGAACTTCCCAACCGCACACAGCTGGACGAATTTAACGCGCTTTTGTCAAAATATCGTACCCTGCCCACAAGCTTTGTCCGCGATATTATCATGAAAGCTCCCAGTTCCGACATGATGAATACTCTTGCGCGCAGTGTACTGACCCTGTACTCTTATGACGATGACGCAAATGATATCAGTATTCCAAACATCCTGCGGCAATGCCTTCAATTGATCGCACTGTTCCCATTGCTTTCTGTTTACGGATATCAGGCATACCGGCATTATCACGACGGTCAAAGTTTGTTTATCCATGCGCCGCAGCCGGAACTCTCCACAGCGGAAAACATCCTTCATATTCTCCGCGCCGACTGCAAATATACGACCCTGGAGGCTCGCGTCCTCGACCTTGCTCTGATCCTTCATGCGGAACATGGCGGCGGCAACAACTCTACCTTTACCACCCATGTCGTTTCCTCTTCCGGCACCGATACTTATTCTGCGATCTCAGCCGCTTTAGGTTCTTTGAAAGGGCCAAAACACGGCGGCGCAAATATCAAAGTAGTCCGCATGTTTGAGGATATGAAACAGCATTTGTCCGATTGGACCGACGAAGAGGCGATTACACAGTATCTGACAGCGTTACTGCATAAGGAAGCTTTTGACAAAGCTGGATTGATTTACGGGATGGGTCATGCTGTTTATTCCCTGTCCGACCCGCGCTGCAAAGTGATGGAATCGTTTGTCAAGAGCCTTTCTGACGAGAAAGGACGTTCTGAGGAATATCAGTTGTATTCAGCCGTAGCGCGTCTGGCCCCGCAGATCATTGCAAAAGAACGCCGCATTTACAAAGGCGTCAGTCCGAATGTTGACTTTTACAGTGGATTTGTATACAGCATGCTGGATCTGCCGCTGGAGCTTTATACTCCGATCTTCGCAATTGCACGTGTATCCGGATGGAGTGCACACCGTATCGAGGAATTGATCAACGCAGGCAAAATTATTCGTCCTGCCTATAAAAGCGTATCCGAACACCGTCCCTATTTGTC
>CALWKP010000229.1 GCA_944381295.1 uncultured Clostridia bacterium
CGTACTCACTTGCGCTGCAATGATGCTACTCATCGATTGGCGCGTATTTTTATGCTGTTTTGCCGTGTTTTTGATCGTGTTTTTGTGCTCAAAGATTGTTTCTCTTTCTTCCATTATTGGGTCGGCCACGTATCCGGTGATCACGTTCCTGTTTTCTTATTTTGTAGATTATCCAGCAGAAAAAATTTCCTTTGCAGGAATTTGGGTCGCTACTATCATTGCCTTAGCAGTAGCCGCTATCGTAATCGGAAAACATCACGAAAATATTCAGAGAATTTTAAACGGTACAGAGAAAAAAATTACAGATAAATCCGGAAAAAATAAGAAATAAGAATAAAGAACGTAGAATAGGAAAAAATTGTAAAGCCCCAATTGCTTTATGACCATTAAAAAGATGGCCAAGCAATCGGGGCTTTTCTAAAACTTCCGAAGATAGAAAAAAGGAACCCTCTCGGGTTCCTCATTATCTGATGTTTTCCGGTCATCAAACGGCACGAGTGACCTTGCCGGAACGCAAGCAACGGGTGCAGGCATAGATACGCTTCGGAGTACCGTTTACCACTGCCTTGACGCGTTTGATGTTGGGCTTCCAAGTCCTGTTAGAGCGCCTGTGAGAGTGAGAAACTCTGATTCCAAAAGCAACATCTTTGCCGCAAATTTCACACTTTGCCATGTGTCCGCACCTCCTTTGAGCGCTTTAATTTCGTTATAACGTTGCTATTTTATCAGATTTAAAGGACAATTGCAAGACTTTTTTTCAAGTTTAAGCAAGAATCCCCAAAATATTTTGGATAAAGTCAGTTTTATCGCTATCTATGGTAGTCGATAAACTTGCAATTTACTTGTAATTTACCGGTAATCGTATTATAATAAACAAATCAAAAGGAGGTTTTTGGATGCTTTTCGATGTAATTCGCTCTCTGTTGTATGGGGTGCCTGTGGACCCCATGCGTGTGGTTATGCAGATCTTAGCGGTCCTATTTATTATTTTCTGTATTTTACCACTGCATGAATGTGCCCATGGCTGGATGGCTTCCAAGCTTGGCGATGAGACAGCCCGAATTAATAAGAGAATCACCCTGAATCCGTTAGCCAGTATCGATCCAATAGGTGCTTTGTGCATTCTGTTGTTTGGCTTTGGATGGGCAAAACCAGTTCCAGTCAATCCGCGGAATTTCCGCAATCCCAAACGGGATATGGCGATTACTGCATTGGCAGGTCCGGTATCCAATTTGTTAGCAGCTTTTGTCGGAGCAGTCGTGATTAATTTGTTGCTGCTGATTCCTGGGATACCAGCCACATTAGCGGCTTGGCTTTGGATTTTCTTTTCTTATTATGTGAGTATCAATGTCATGTTGGCAGTGTTCAATTTGATCCCGCTGCCACCTCTGGATGGTTCCAGGATTATTGGGGCCTTCTTGTCGGATAAAGCCCTCTATAAGTATTATCAATATCAGAATTATATCATGATGGGATTATTCCTGTTGTTATTCACTGGAATTTTAAATTATCCCTTGAGCTTTTTGGAAGGGATCATTACGAATGGTATCTATTGGTTAGCGTCTCTTCCGTTCCAGCTTTTCACTTGAGTTGCCCATGGAAAAGTTATTGTATAAATTGGATACCTTTGAGGGGCCGTTAGATCTGCTTCTGGTTTTGATTGCGAAAAACAAATTGGATATTCGGGAAATTCAGATTGCCGAGCTTTTGGATCAATATATGGAACAGATTCGTGCCATGAAAGAACAGGACATGGATATTGCCAGTGAGTTCCTGGAGATGGCGGCTCGTCTGGTATATATCAAAACAGTTTCTCTTCTTCCGAAGCATGAAGAGGCAGAAGAATTGAAAAAAGAATTGACCGGACAATTGCTGGAATACCAGGAATGTAAACGTGTAGCAGAACTTCTGGCGAAACATTTCACTTATGATCTGATTACGAGGGAACCTTTGCAAATTGAGCCGGATCAGTCCTACCACAGAGACCATGATCCCAGAGAAATCCTGGCAGCATATCTGAGTGCTGCGGGAAGGGGAAAGCGGTTCCTGCCACCGAGGGCGGAAGCCTTTTCCGGAATTGTTACCCATCGGATCGTATCGGTGTCGTCCAGGATCGTATATGTGCTCCGAAGGTTGTGGAAAACGCAGGAAATGAGTTACCGTGAATTGTTCGAAGACGGAGAAGACCGGTCTGAATTGGTTGCTACGTTTTTGGCGATTCTGGAACTTGTAAAAGGAAAGAGGGTGCGCGTGGAGGAAGAGGATGAGGAGATGGTAATCCGGCTGCTTCCGCGGCGCACAGCGTGAGGTGGAACTGATATCGTGGAGATCAAAAAGATCAGTGGGGCGATCGAAGCAATTTTATTTTCAAGTGGAGATCCGGTTCCAATAGAAAGAATATCGCAGGTTTTGGAATTGGACAGGCCAACAACGGCTAAACTAATGCAGAACCTGATGGATAAATATAACACTGATAAAAACAAAGGGATCCGCATTTTGAAACTGGATGACAGCTATCAGATGTGTATCAATTCCGCGTATAGCGGGGAAGTACGCCGTACGTTGGATATCCGCAGAAACATGCCATTGTCGCAGGCGGCAATGGAAGTTTTAGCAATTGTGGCGTACAATCAGCCGGTGACAAAAGCATTTATCGAACAAATCCGCGGAGTGGATTGTTCGGGTGTGTTGGGAAGTCTGGTGACAAAGGACCTGCTGGAAGAACGTGGGCGTCTGGAACTTCCAGGACGGCCATTGCTGTATGGAACCACTCAGAATTTTTTAAGATGTCTGAATATTTCCTCATTGCAGGAGCTTCCACCATTGCCGCAGAAGAAAGAACCGGAACCTGAAAGCGAAGATGATGAAGCGGAGAATGAGACGGAATAAGACAGGAGGAACGTTATGGTTGGCGCGATCATTACAGGATGCATTGTTGCCGCCATAATAGCTTTGGCGGTCAGTCCGGTCATCCTTTGGGGATCTTATGAAGAGATGCTGACATTACATGTTCGGTATTTATTTTTGGATTTCCAGCT
>CALWKP010000230.1 GCA_944381295.1 uncultured Clostridia bacterium
GCGCAACCAGCGACCACGTTCAAGTAGAGTGGAAAATCTGAACACTCTTGATTTTGCCACTCTACTTACTTTCAAATCTAAAATTTCTTTTTAATCTTGTTTGTACCCCTTGTACACCGATGCTTGCTATTGCCAAAAGTTTTTTGTCTTCCTTCCTTGGGTAAGAATTGGGATAATGCCACAGATGATAAATAATAGAACCAGTTTGGTTTTTATGCTGTTTCTGAGTGATATCATAGCCCTCTGCCTCCCCTTCCATTTTATCAGGATAGCTTCTTTTTCCGCTTCCATTTTTTCTTTATTTCCTGAATCAGAGACAGCAAAAAACCGGACCTGCCATCCTAAAAGGACAACAGATCCGGTTTATCGTACCATATGGTATTTTAATTTCCCTGGAAATCTTCTTATTTCTTCAAAGCAGTTTTCACAACTTCTTCAATATGAGAAGCGCACAGCCCAAACTGTTCCAGAAGCTTTACTGCCGGACCGGAATGACCGAATTCATCGTTTACACCGATCTTAACCACACGAGTCGGGCATTCTTCGCACAGGACACTGCTGACTGCTTCGCCCAAACCGCCGATCACGTTATGCTCTTCTGCTGTAACGATCAAACCGGTTTCTTTCGCTGCTTTGACGATCAGTTCGCGGTCGAGCGGTTTGATCGTATGAATGTCGATCACACGCGCATCAATACCCTGCTCTGCCAATGCTTTCGCAGCCTTCAGGGATTCGCCCACAAGGAGTCCGGTTGCCACGATCGTGACATCCTTCCCGTCACGCAGGGTGATTCCCTTGCCAATTTCAAACTTGTAGTCATCGTTGTTGTTTACGCTCTCAACTGCAAGCCTTCCCAGACGGATATATACCGGACCATAATGTTCGATCGCTGCTTTTACAGCTGCTTTCATCTCGTAATGATCCGCAGGATTCAGCACTACCATGCCAGGAATCGAACGCATCAGAGCAATATCTTCATTGCATTGATGGGTTGCACCGTCTTCCCCAACAGAAATACCTGCATGGGAGCCGACAATTTTGACATTCAGTTTCGGATATGCCACGGAGTTACGGACCTGCTCAAAAGCACGGCCAGCTGAAAACATTGCAAACGATGCTGCAAACGGAATTTTCCCGCAAGTGGCAAGTCCTGCCGCAATGCCGACCATATTGCATTCTGCAATTCCGCAATCGATAAAGCGATCCGGATATTTTTTCTTGAACATCCCGGTTTTTGTTGCAGCCGCAAGGTCTGCATCCAGGACAACAACTTCAGGGTACTGCTCTGCAAGCTCAGTCAGCGCCATACCGAAGCTTTCTCTTGTTGCATATTTTACTACTTCCGCCATTATTCTGCCTCCAATCCGGACAGGATCTTATTCAGATCCGCCATCGCTACTTCATACTGTTCCGCGTTCGGAGCAGCGCCATGCCAACCAACCTGGTTTTCCATAAAGGAAACATCTTTTCCCTTAATGGTCTTGGCAATAATAACGCTTGGCTTGCCTTTTACTGTCTTAGCATGGTTGAACGCAGCTTCTATCTCGTCAAAATCATGGCCGTTGATCTTCTGCACATCAAAACCAAACGCTTCAAATTTCTTGTCAATCGGCTCTACGCCGCCAACTTCTTCTACCGGACCATCAATCTGTAATCCATTGCTGTCTACGATCAGGCACAAGTTGTCCAGGTGATGGTGTCCAGCAAACATGGATGCTTCCCAAACCTGTCCTTCCTCAATCTCGCCATCGCCAAGCAGGCAATAAACACGATAATCTTTCTTATCCAATTTGCCCGCCAGAGCAATCCCGCAGGCTGCGGAGATTCCCTGTCCGAGAGATCCGGAACTCATGTCAACGCCAGGTGTCCCCTTCATATCCGGATGCCCTTGCAGCATCGCACCAATATGCCGGAGGGATTTCAGTTCTTCCGGAGAGAAATATCCGCGCTGTGCCAGAGCAGAATACAGGCCCGGGCAGGTATGTCCTTTCGACAGTACAAAACGATCCCTGTTTTCATCCTTCGGATTCTTTGGATCGATGTTCATCTCCTTAAAATACAGATAGGTGTAGATATCCGCTGCGGAAAGGGAGCCACCCGGATGACCGGACTTCGCGTTGAAAACACCTTCGATGATCCCCATCCTGATTTTACATGCTGTGATCTTCAAACTCTTTTTCTCTGCGTTTTCCATATGATTTCCTTTCTTCCGGCTTGGATTTTGCTTTTGCCTGCCCTGCTGCCGGACGCCGGACAAGCTTCTCTCATAACAGGATCCCTGACCTTTTGAGAACAATGCGGGATGATGAAAGCATCCACATTATTGTATTAATAATAGCATATCTTGCAGGTAAAATCCACTGTTTTCCTTGACAAACATCCCTCGTCAAATAAAATTCATTTCTATGGTTTCATAAAAAAGATTTCACGCTTTTCTTCCTTTTTATCGGAAAGCATTGAAAACGATCAAAAAAATGATACAATATGGAAAGAAGTTCTTTTGGGATTTTTCTAAGAAATATTTATGCCAAAGTTTATGAAATGCTTTGGAAGATGGGGTGTTTTTTTGGCAAAGGGTATCATTTTGACCGCTGACAGCACATGCGACCTTGGTAATGAGCTTAAAGGAAAATATCAGGTACACTATTATCCTTACCACATTATCCTCGGAGATCAACAATATACCGATAATGTCGATATCTTTCCTGATGATCTCTATCGTGCGTATCGTGAAAAAAAACTGCTTCCCAAAACTGCCGCAATCAGTATGACGGAATATTATGACTTTTTTGCCGGATGGGTCCAGGATGGATATGACGTCATTCATCTGAATCTTGGTTCCGGGATCTCTGCGGCTCATCAAAATTGTTGTCTCGCTGCGCAATCCTTAGGTCATGTCTATGTTATTGATTCCTGTTCCCTTTCTACCGGGACGGGCCATCTTGTGATCGAGGCTGCTGAGCGAATTGCCCGTGGCATGCCTGCTCAACAAATTTATGAAGAGATCACCGAACTGATCCCGAAAGTCCACGCCAGTTTTATCCTGGATACTTTGGAATTCATGCATGCCGGAGGTCGTTGCTCCTCTGTTACGGCGCTTGGCGCGAATCTCTTAAAATTAAAGCCCTGTATCGAAGTCAGCGCATCTGGACACGGCTCCATGTCCGTTGGCAAAAAATATCGCGGCGATCTGGATAAAGTCCTTCGTCAGTATATCCGGGATAAGCTTGCAGCATATCCTGATATCAAGACTGACCGTGTCTTTATCACTCACTCCGGAATCTCCGAGGAACGTATCGCACTTGTGCAGGACGAATTACAGCAGCATGCTTCCTTCCAGGAAACTTATATCACCAGGGCTAGCTGTACTATTTCTTGCCACTGCGGCCCCAATACCCTTGGTATTCTTTTCATGACAAAATAGATTCTTCCCGTAATTTTTGATTGACTATTGTCTGGGAAAGCTATAAAATAGATAAGGTCTGCAAACAGATCTCTGCTGTAAGGGGATGGGCTGAAATGATCCGGGAAATGAGGCCTCAGGAATATCCTCTTTTGGAATTTTTTCTGTATGAGGCTATTTTTCAAAAGGAAGGTGTTCCCCGCATTTCCAGAGATATCGTGCATTCTCCTGAGCTGCAAAAATATATTCAGGACTTCGGAAAAATTCCCGGCGACCATTGTCTGTGCGCAGAATTTGACGGAAAGGTTGTCGGTGCCGTTTGGGTACGGCTGATGGATGGATTCGCCAATTTGGGAAAAGATATCCCGGAGCTTGCTGTTTCCCTTGACAAAGCGTACCGCGGCAAAGGAACCGGTACCTGTTTGATAGAACAAATGCTCTCTGCCCTTGCACAAAAAGGGTATCCGGCAGTTTCCCTTTCTGTGCAGAAAGAGAATCCAGCTGCCCGGCTTTATCAAAGGTTGGGGTTCCGGATGATCAAAGAGCATGGCGAAGAATGGATTATGGCTTGTATCTTACAGCCGGAACAGCATCCCTGATCCGGCTGTGTTTATATTTTCGAGAGAAATCTGATCTGTGGAGGAAAGAACTTGGCGGATTTTAGAAATGAAATAGAAAAACGGCGTACTTTTGCAATTATCTCGCATCCTGACGCCGGTAAAACCACTTTAACTGAAAAATTTCTGCTGTACGGCGGTGCCATTACTCTTGCAGGTGCGGTAAAAGGAAAAAAAGCGGCACGTCATGCGGTATCGGACTGGATGGAAATTGAGAAGCAAAGAGGAATCTCGGTCACTTCTTCGGTAATGCAGTTCAATTATGAAGGATTCTGCATCAACATTCTGGACACCCCAGGGCATGAGGACTTCTCGGAAGATACCTATCGGACATTGATGGCGGCCGATTCCGCCGTAATGGTGATCGACGCTTCCAAAGGTGTTGAACAGCAGACCCGCAAACTGTTTAAAGTATGTCTGCTGCGGGATATCCCGATCTTTACGTTCATTAACAAAATGGACCGCGAAGCACGCGATCCATTCGACCTTATGGAAGAAATCGAGAATGAACTTGGCATTAAAACTTATCCTATTAACTGGCCAATCGGTTGCGGCAAAGAGTTTAAGGGCGTATATGACCGCAACAAACGGGAAATCCTTGCATTTCATTCCGACAGCGATCAGGTTAACGGACAAAAGGATGTCCGGGCGGTGGAAGTCAAGCTGGATGACCCTTCCCTTGACGAAATGATTGGACCGCTCCTGCATGAGCGCCTTTCCGACGACGTAGAACTTCTGGATGGTGCTGGCGATGAATTTGATCTGGAACTTGTGCGTCACGGGAAACTTTCGCCGGTATTTTTCGGTTCCGCACTGACTAACTTCGGTGTAGAGCCTTTCCTGGAAGAGTTCTTAAAGATGACGACTTCTCCTTTGCCGCGAAAATCCGACATTGGGAACATCGATCCATTTGACCCTGCATTTTCCGCATTTGTCTTTAAAATTCAGGCAAATATGAATAAAGCCCATCGCGACAGGATTGCTTTCATGCGGATTTGTTCTGGAAAATTTGAAAAGGGCATG
>CALWKP010000231.1 GCA_944381295.1 uncultured Clostridia bacterium
ATCGCGGAATATTCCGCGATCTGTGCGAGCAGTCGTTCTTTCTCTTCCAGAAGGTCGATCTTGTTCACCGCCAGTATCGCCGGCAATCCCAGGCTGCGGAATTTTTCGATCAACTCGCGGTCCGCAGGCGAAACCTTCTGTCCGGCTTCTACCACCAGCAAACAGGCGTCCACGCCCGACACCGATTCTACAACCGACCGCACCATATAGGACCCCAAACGATTATGCGGTTTATGCAGGCCCGGCGTATCAATAAAGACAAGCTGTGTTTCTTCTTCGGTCAGAACCCCCATGATGCGAGTGCGCGTTGTTTGGGGTTTTCTCGAAACGATCGCCACTTTCTGGCCGAGCATTGCATTCAATATGGAGGATTTTCCTACATTCGGCCTTCCTGCAATTGCTATAAAAGCTGTTTTCTGCTGTTTTTTCTGTTCCTTTGCCAAGGCAGTTTCTCCTTTTCTCTTTCCATTCCAGAGCCGTTTACCGACGTCTTTTCTCTACCGCACGGTGATATTTGTCGCGGATTCCCAACGGGCCAAACACCACATAGACCGCGCTGATTCCCAACGAAATCGCCAAAAGTACGATCCGCCAGGGCGCCTGCCCAAAAAAGAGCAGGATATTCCACAATCTGTCCGGCTGCCAGAACAGAAACATCCCTACTCCTACCGCAAACAAGGCGCAGACCAAAACGCCGCCCGCCGCAAGGTCTTTGATGATCCGTACCGCCGGGTGATAGCTTGGCGCCGCCATATCCGACAACTCTTCGGCAACCGTATTGAAGATTTCCGCGACAATTACCATCGCAACCGTAATCAGCAAAATGGCATAGCGTTCCCGTGACATTTCAAAAAAGAACGAAAAGGCGAATACATACAGCGCTGCCACTGTATGTATCCGCAAATTGCGTTCGTTATTGATGCAATAAATAATCCCGCGGAATGCGTATTTCAGGCTCTTGATAAAGCGCAAATTTACTCCTCGCTCTCATCCAGAACATAACTGGAAGTACTCGGCAGGCCCAACTGCGTCATTACCTGCTCTTCTTTTTCGCGCATCCTTACCTTCTCAATCCCGCCTTTTTCATGGTCGTATCCAAGCAGATGCAGCATCGAATGTGCTGTCAGATATCCGACTTCCCGTTCCAGAGAATGTCCGTAACGGCCTGCCTGTTCCACCGCTTTTTCCAGCGAGATCACAATATCCCCCAGGATCTTGGCGCCCGTATCATGGTTTTCATCATAGACGCCGTTTTCCCCCATCGGAAAACTCAACACGTCTGTGGGCATGTCCTTTTCCCGGTACTGCTTATTCAGTTCCTGAATCTGGGCGTTATCCACAAAGGTGACGCTGATCTCGGCCGGATAGGGGAATTTTTCCATCCGCAACACCGCATTACAGCATCTGCGCACCAACATACGCAGCCCTGTCGGGATTTTGACTTCCTTCTGTTTATTGTCAATGATCACTCTGATCTTTTCCATATTCAACGCCTTCCTTCCTCCGATCTTTCATATGCTTTTATGATATCCTGCACCAATTTGTGCCGTACCACATCGCGTTCATTAAAGCGCACCTGCGCGATATCCTTGACATCCTTGAGCACTCGCAGAACCTCTTTCAGTCCTGATTTTTTCCCATCCGGCAGGTCGATCTGGGTAATATCGCCCGTAATCACCATTTTGGAATTAAAACCCAACCTTGTCAAAAACATCTTCATTTGTTCTGAGGTCGTATTTTGCGCCTCATCCAGGATCACAAAACTATCGTCCAATGTCCTTCCGCGCATGTACGCCAATGGGGCAACCTCGATATTCCCCCGTTCCACATACTTCTGATAGGTCTCCGCACCCAACATATCAAACAGCGCGTCATAAAGCGGCCGCAGGTACGGGTCTACCTTCTGCTGTAAATCACCCGGCAGAAACCCTAATTTTTCTCCGGCTTCCACTGCCGGACGCGTCAGGATAATCCGGTTGACTTCCTGCGCACGGAATGCTGTAACCGCCATTGCAACCGCCAAGTACGTTTTCCCGGTACCGGCCGGCCCGACCCCTATTGTGATCGTATTCTGGCGGATCTTCTGGCAATAATTTTTCTGCCCTAAGGTTTTGGGTTTCACTGGCTTCCCTTTTGCGGTTATACAGATACAATCGCCCGCCAGTGTTTCTATTTTTTCCTCTGACCCCTCGTTTACCAGAGAAATACAATAACGAACATTTTGCTCATTCAGCGCTTCACCCCGGTTAATCAGTGACAAAAGGCTTTCAATCGCCCTCACCGCTTTGGACACTTCTTCCGGATCCCCGGAAACCTTGATCTCCGAATCCCGGCCCACCACCGTCACATGATATTCCGACTCGATCAGTTTGATATTTTCATCAAAACTGCCAAATAACGCTACCGCCTGTTCCATGCGGTCAATATTGATCCTTTGCTCAAACATGGTATCCTTTCCGACATCCCATTCCAAAAATTTCCTCCGTGTATCCACACGGGCGGCGGCATCCAGGAAATTGTGTCCTAGTCCGACCTGAGCCTATTATAACACAATTCACTTTTGCCGTCACCCTCGCCAGAACAAAATACTGCACAAAATTTTACTCAATTTACGAGTATTTCTGACTCAACCGCAATATTTTCTTCACAAATACACACCCACGACATTTGGTATACCCCATCTTGTTCCAAAACATTTTCCTGGTATTCCAACACTTTAGCATCCCCCAATTCGCGGCGTTTTTTCTCTTCCAGGATTTTTCTCGCTTCTTCCCTTGCTTCTTCTTCGGTCAGTTCCACTTCTATCTCCTCATATTCCTCCCACACCTCGGT
>CALWKP010000232.1 GCA_944381295.1 uncultured Clostridia bacterium
GCCCTTTTGGAATACCCGCCCCCTTTTTGAAAAAGGGGAACGAAAACTTCAAGTTTGAAAAAATTAGTGAAATTTTTCTTCTTATGCCTTTTTCGACAGTCTGCGAGGCCGACAGGAAATTCCCTGCCGGCCTCGCATTTTTTAACCTTATCTTGATCAAAAACTTATTTCTTCAGCGCCTTTTCACATGCTTCAAACAATCCATTGATATAGGTCGCCCCAAGAGCTCTGTCATACAGACCATAACCCGGTTTTCCGGTTTCGCCCCAAATCATGCGGCCATGGTCCGGACGGACATAGCCGTCGAATCCAGTTTCTACCAACGCACGTACAATTTCATACATATCCAGGCTTCCGCAACCGGAAAGATGCGCCCTCTCTTCAAAGGAACCATCCTCCATGATCTTGACATTGCGGATATGCATGAACCCAATACGGCCCATTGCAGAATACTTGCGTACCATCGCCGGAATATTATTGAAATTTGCACATCCCAAAGAACCTGTGCACAGGCACAGAGAGTTCGCCGGAGAATCATAGATTGCCAGCATCCTGTCCAGATTTTTCTCACAGGTAATAATACGTGGAAGTCCAAAAATCGGATACGGTGGATCATCCGGATGAATTGCCATCACGACCCCACATTCTTCCGCCACCGGGATGACCTTTTTCAGGAAATATTCCAGGTTCTCCCAAAGGCCATCTTCGCCCAATTCCTCATATGCTACAAACAGGCGTTTGATTTCATCACGCGTATAACTGGCATCCCATCCAGGCAGATTGATATCATCCTTCAATGGGTCGAGCCCTTTCATCTGGTCCCAATACATTACAAGACTTGTCGAACCATCCGGAGCTTTCTTATCCAACTGCGTCCTTGTCCAGTCAAATACCGGCATAAAGTTGTAGGTGACGCATTTGACGCCATATTTTGCACAGCGACGGATATTTTCACAGTAGACATCCAACAGATGATCTCTGTTTTCCTTGCCCAGTTTGATGTCTTCCGATACCGGAATGGATTCTACCACATCAAAAATCAATCCATGATCTTCACATTGCTTCTTCATTTTTGCCAGGCTTTCTTCCGGCCAAACCTCACCTGGCTTTACATCATAGACTGCGGATACGATAGAGCGCATCCCCGGAATCTGGCTGATGTACTCTAACGAAACCGGATCGGATTCGCCATACCAGCGGAACGATAATTTCATGCTGCATTTCTCCTTCTCTTTCTGAATCTTTTCCGGAAGGTCTTACCCCACCTTCCGTACGCCGCTTGTTCCTTACCGGAAACCGTCTGACCCGGTAAATACCGGATAACGTCGAGTTCCGCTCTTCCTTGTGATACCTTTATTATATCAGGTTGGACTCCAGATTCAAAGCAAAATCAGCAAAAAAGATAAATTTCACAGTTTTTCAGGCGAATCTGTAAGACTTCCAGAGCATTCGCCCACCGCAAATGCATGATCCATTGGCCCGTTGCCTGCTCCCAATTCCAAACCTGCTGCCAATGCTCCCGAAAGATATTCTTTTGCACAGCGTACTGCTTCTTCCAGGGTCTTTCCTTTCGCAAGGTTACTGGCTATCGCACTTGACAGGGTACATCCTGTCCCATGAGTATTTTGTGTATCTACCCTTTTTCCGTAAAACCAAGTGGATTTCCCATCTGCATAAAGCAGGTCATCTGCGTCATTTAGCCGATGCCCCCCCTTGCAAAGCACCGCACACCCATATGCTTCCTGAATAATGCGGGCGGCTTCCAACATATCATCACCGCTTCGAATATCCATTCCTGCTAAAACTTCTGCTTCCGGGATATTCGGCGTTAAAACCGCAGCAATTGGGAGAAGTTCCGCTTTCAACGCATCCACCGCGTCTTCCGGCAACAAGCGTGAACCGCTGGTCGATACCATCACTGGGTCCACCACAATTGGTCCTGCATGGTATTCCCGCAATTTTGCCGCCACTGTCCGAATCAATTCCGAACTGCCAAGCATTCCGGTCTTTACCGCATCCGGTGGAATATCAGAAAACACACAATCCATCTGCTGTGCCACAAACTCCGGTGGAACTTCAAAAATCCCGCTAACCCCTGTGGTATTTTGCGCAGTTAGGGCCGTAATCACGCTCATTCCATAAACACCATTTGCTGTCATCGTCTTGAGATCTGCCTGGATTCCTGCACCACCGCTCGGGTCACTTCCTGCTACCGTCAAGGCTGTTTTTCTCAGATTTCCATGGCCTACCGCTATACGCGAAAGGCTTGTCAATCGACGTGCTGCGGCTATTTTATCTTTCGCACAGAACAATGCGCTTACCACCGCTACTCCACTGATTCCTGAACCTTTTAATTGCAGAAGGTTTGATTCCTGAATTCCTCCGATCGCCACGACTGGCAATCCCACTGCACAAATCTCTTTCAGCTCGCTAAGTTCCAGTTTTCCGGCATCTATTTTGGTCCCGGTGCCGAACACCGCTCCGCTTCCGATATAATCTGCACCATCACGAAGCGCTTGTTCTGCCTCTTTTACGTTGTGAGCACTGGTCCCGATGATTTTTTCCGGTCCCAAAAGCCTTCTTGCCTCCACCACAGGGAAATCATCTTGTCCCACATGGACCCCGTCTGCATCTACTTCCAACGCCACTTTTACCCGATCGTTGATCAGTAACGGTACACCGTAATGCGCACAAACCGATTTCAGCTTTTTTGCCAATGTAATCATTTCCTCATCAGAGGCTTCCTTTTCCCGCAGCTGGATACAGGTAGCACCCCCTTGGAGCACCTGCTCCACTGCCTCCTCCAACGGTTGTCCGCCCAGATATCCCCTGTCAGTCACCGCATACAGCAGCAATTGTTTTGCCGAAAATTTCAACGTTTTCCCTCCAGTCTTTCAAAAGATATGCGGCATCCATCAGCTTCCAATGAAGCATTCCGGGACCGCCGCCTTCCTGTTCTGTCCATTTCTCCGCAGCTTCGGCACAGGCTTTCCAATAAGAGGATGCTGTCGCCGCAGCAGAAAACGAATCCTCACACACTGCACAAAAAGCCCCGATCATCGCGGAAAGCATGCAACCTGTCCCTGTCACCATCCCCATCATCCTGCTGCCTCCAGAGATAACCCCGGCCTTTTCCCTGTCCGCGATCACATCCTTTGGTCCGCTCACCAACACCACACAGCGATATTTTCTTGCAAGTGCTTCCGCTGCTTTTCTGCGTTCTTCCTGTTCTCCGGAAATACTGTCTACTCCACAAAAAGGAGTCTTTTCTCCTAAAAGTGCACAGCATTCTGAATAATTGCAGTGGATCACCGTCGGATGTACCGCTTCCAGCAAACCCTTGATCTGACACATCCTCCAGCTGCTCGCTCCGGCTCCCACAGGGTCCAGAATAACTGGTCGATCTGCTTTCAAAGCTCCTTTGCCAGCTTCTTCCATCGCACGGAACCGGGAAAGTTCCGGAGTCCCGCAGTTCAACACAACCGCATTGCATACACCTGCGATTTCCTGGGTTTCCTGCTCCGCTTGGGCCAAAATAGGCTTGGCCCCCATCGCCAGCAGGATATTCGCCGTATCATTGGCGCTGACAAGATTACTGATACAATGGATTCTGGGAGACTCCTGTCGAATCTTTTCCAAAAGTTCTTTCATCATCGTTCCACCATCTGACGCATCGCCCCATAGGCACCACTTTTTTTCAGGACCGCCACAAACACAGCTGCCAGCACAGCCCCTCCCGCTGTGGACACAAAAAACGGAAGCATATAGGTAATTGCCGCTGCCTCTGTTCCCATCAGCCCGACTGCAACCGGCCAGGCCAACAAACCGCCAAGCACCGAAGTTCCAAACACTTCGGCAAGATAGGTTGCCCATAGACGCTTTGTCTTAAAAAACATGATCCCGCAGAGCAATGCTCCACACATGCTTCCCGGAAATGCTAACAAGCTTCCTGTACCCAACAAATTACGGATCAAGCTTGTCACAAAAGCCATCCCAATGCCGTACCAAGGTCCCAAAAACACTGCCGCCAGGACATTGACCAAATGCTGCACAGGATAACACCGCGATGCACCAATCGGGATGCTCAAAGGTGAACATACTACTGCAACCGCCGCCAGCATCCCGGCAATCGCCAGTTTCTTAATTTGCGCATGATTCTTCATAACCTGACTGCCCCTTATTCCTAAGGCAACACCGCCTATACTATTCGGTGTAAATTGTGCGGTGTCCCCCTAAAATTCCAACAAAAAAAGACGCGCCCACGCACGTCCTTAACGGCAAATCCTGCCGAACGAACTCCCTACGTTGGCATTACCCAAATCAGGTGGAAGGTCGAAGCACTTTAGCTTCCTCTCAGCCTGCTCCCGCAAGCTCCCTCTTCGTTTGTTTCTATCATAGCACAAGCTGCTTTTATTCTCAAGTCTTTCTTTTTGCTATTGCTTCCCCCTTCTCCATATGCTATACTGAGGAGCAAAGCCCTGCTACTATGTGGGGATTTTCTCTAAAAAAAAGGATGGTTTCGATGAAACTGGAACATGCTTCCGGAATGCAAACAAAGCAGATCGAACAGCTTTATGTGAAAGCTTTCCCGGAACCGGAACGAAAGCCATTTTCCATGATTTTGGAAAAAACAGAAGAAGGTGTTTGCGACCTGCTTGCTATTTCCGGAGAGAATGGGGAATTTTTCGGCCTTGTTATATCGCTTCTATACAGCGATATGGTATTGATCGATTATTTTGCAGTCAGTGAAGCTTCCCGCGGGAAAGGCATTGGAAGCCAAGTAATCTCACTGATAAAAGAAAAATATCATGGCCGCAGGGTATTTTTAGAAATTGAGCTTCCTGATCCGGAGGCACCTAACCAAGAACAACGTGTGATGCGAAAAAAGTTCTATTTGCGCAACGGTTTCACGGATGACCAGATCCATGTAGATGTCTATGGAACCGATATGGAACTCTTAAGTCTTTGCGGCACAGTTTCTTTTGAAGAGTACTGTACCCTTTTGCGCAATGTCCTGGGAGACAAGGTCATGGAGCTTTTAAGCCCTCGCTTGCTGCCTTAAAATTCTTTTTTAGATCGTTTATAAATGCTCTTCCAAAGTACTTTTTCAAGATCAGCATTGTTATCTTCTGTAGAATGTCTCAAGTTTTAAACTGAATTTTGTAAGAGTAAAAGCTTTCACCCGTTTTCTATACGAGTGAAAGCTTTTTACTTTCTTTTTCTTATTTTTAGAGTCTTTAATTTTTTCTTCTCCATAAACGTCTTAGCGAACATCTTGGCCGTCTGCGCATTGAAAAATCTAAAGAATTAATGTTATGTCCGCAGCTAAAAGCGTATGAGGTAGCCGATATGGTTGGCTATACTGATTATTGCTGGTTCTCCAAGCTTTTCAAATACTATGCGGGATACTCTCCGATGGATTACCGTAACAACGCATCTCTGGAGAAAAATTGAATTCTCATTCTTCAAGGAATCTATGTAAAATCTCTTCAATCTCCGCGACGCTGAGCACCCTTCCTGCCGAGACTACTTTTCCTTCTACAACAAGCGCAGGCATACTCATAGCCCCATAAGACATCGCTTTTTGCAGATCTGTGATGTACTCCACTTCTTCATTTTTTCCCATACGAGTCACTGCTTCCTGCGTATTTTGATACAATGTATGGCACGCCTTACATCCAGACCCCAAAACCTTGATGGTCTCTGATTTTCTTTCTCCCATCGATTCTGTATTTTTTCCATTCTGTATATTTTTTCTATCTTCTTCTTTTTTCTTTGCTTTTCCCAATTGAAACCATGCCATGGTAAATTTCCTCCTTATATACTTTTCCATTATAAAATCAAGATTTGGAGAGAATTAAACAAATATCCAACAGTTATTATCCCGAGTGTGCAGATGCCAATAAAAACTGCCAGGAGCTTTGGCTTTACTGCTTTGCGAAGCATGATTATGGAAGGAAGCGACAAGATCGTAACGCCCATCATGAATGAAAGGACTACCCCAAGCAGCGCTCCCTTCCCAAGTAAAGCCTCTGCAATCGGTATTGTTCCAAAAATATCCGCATAC
>CALWKP010000233.1 GCA_944381295.1 uncultured Clostridia bacterium
GCCTGTACGGCTGGAACTTCTACAAAAATGTGATTCTGAAACAAAAAAATTCCTTGTTGAAATGCTTCGATTGAAAAAAGGCGATATCTACGAGATTCCCGGACCAATTGATCTAACCTTTTTCTCAAAATTTGCATCGATTCCCGGTTGTGAGCCACTTTGTTTCAAACCGATTGTTCCGGTCAATCCGCCTGCCGATTTCTGGGGATATGACGATATTTTTGAAGCGATCCGCGAAAAAGACAGGATGGTTCATCATCCGTATGAGAGCTTTGACTGTGTGGTAAATTTTGTCCGGCAGGCCGCCGAGGATGAAAATGTCCTGGCGATCAAGCAGACTTTATATCGCGTCAGCGGGCATTCCCCCATTGTTGCAGCGTTGATTCGCGCGGCAGAAAATGGAAAACAAGTTACAGTCCTTGTTGAACTAAAAGCTAGATTTGACGAAGAAAACAACATCATTTGGGCGAAAAAGCTGGAACAAGCAGGCTGTCATGTAATCTATGGCCTTGCCGGTCTCAAAACTCACTGTAAAATTTTGCTGGTTGTCCGCAGTGAAGAGGATGGTATCCGCAGGTATCTTCACATGGGAACCGGGAACTATAATGATTCTACCGCAAAAATTTATACCGATGTCGGCGTGTTCACCTGCAAAGAACCTTATGGTTCTGATGCTTCTTCGCTGTTCAATGTGCTCACCGGTTATTCCCGTCCGCCGGAATATAATCGGTTTATTGTAGCACCTCACGATATGCGTCATTTCTTTGAGCATATGATCGAAAAGGAAATTGAAAATGCTCATAATGGACTTCCCTGCGGAATCACTGCAAAAGTAAATTCTTTGGTCGATCCCCAAATTATCGAATTGCTGTATAAAGCATCTCAGGCCAATGTTCCAGTGCAACTGATCGTCCGCGGAATTTGCTGCCTGATTCCCGGACAGCCAGGCATCAGCGAAAATATTAAAGTATACAGCATTGTTGGGCAGTTATTGGAACACAGCCGTATCTTTAAGTTTGAAAATGGAGGCAATC
The DNA here is from genome assembly GCA_944381295.1 of uncultured Clostridia bacterium. Taxonomy (GTDB): domain Bacteria; phylum Bacillota; class Clostridia; order Oscillospirales; family Acutalibacteraceae; genus CALWKP01. The sequence continues at coordinate 1,035 of CALWKP010000233.1, forward strand.
CGCAGCTGTTTATGGGAAGCGCTGACTGGATGCCGAGAAATTTGGATCGTCGTGTGGAACTGGTCTTCCCCATTGAAAATGAAGACCTGAAAAAACGCGGGTTTGAACTGCTTGAAGTCATGTTGAACGACAATCGTAATGCTAGGCTAATGCAGCCAGATACGACATATCTGCATATTGACCGCAGAGGAAAAGCAGGCTGTAATTGCCATACTCTTTTTGCAAAAATGGCACAGGATGAAGTCAAAGCCTTGCAGGAATTCGATAAGACAAAGCCTTATAAACCGATCCGTAATTCAGACTTGATTCGGGAATAATTTTTTGGTATCATCTGTAATAGGGACGGTGGTTAAGAGAATATGAAAAGAATAGGTATTTTAACAAGCGGCGGGGATTGTCAAGGGTTAAATGCGGCAATTCGCGGCGTAGCGAAAGCGCTTTATGTCGAATGCAACAATGACGTAGAAATTTATGGGATCAGCGATGGTTATCGTGGGTTGATCGAAGGCGATTATAAACGGATGCGTCCGGATGATTTTTCTGGTATTCTCACCCTTGGCGGCACGATTCTTGGAACATCCCGCCAACCGTTTAAACTCATGAAAGTCGTGGACGAGAACAGTGTCGATAAGGTCAAGCTTATGAAAGAGAATTATAAGCGCATGAAGCTTGACTGTCTGGTAGTTCTTGGCGGTAATGGGACCCATAAAACAGCCAACCTTCTCAGCCAGGAAGGACTCAATGTGGTTTCTCTTCCTAAGACGATTGATAATGATATCTGGGGAACCGATATGACGTTCGGATTCCAGAGCGCTGTGGACATTGCCACAAATGTTTTGGATTGTATCCATACAACGGCAACTTCCCATGGACGTGTGTTTGTTGTTGAAATCATGGGGCACAAAGTGGGATGGCTGACCCTCCACGCGGGAATTGCTGGTGGTGCTGATGTAATTCTGCTCCCAGAAATCCCTTACAATATTGATAAGATTGCCAAAACCCTTTCTTTGCGCAATAAATCCGGAAAAAGCTTCTCTATCCTTGCTGTGGCGGAAGGTGCTATTTCTGATAAAGAAGCTACCATGTCAAAAAAGGAATTAAAAGCGGCGCGAGCCTCTATGCCGTATCCGTCAATTTCTTACCGCCTTGCCAAAGAACTTGGTGAGAAAACTGGTCAAGAAATTCGCGTGACGGTTCCTGGGCATTTTCAGCGTGGCGGAAGTCCCTGTGCATTTGATCGTGTCCTCTCTACTCGCTTTGGGACTGCTGCTGCTAATTTGATTCTTCAAAAACAATATGGATATATGGTAGCTTTACAAAACGGGAAAATTGTTCCAGTCCCATTGTCTGAAGTTGCCGGAAAGTTAAAAGTCGTTCCCAAAGACAGTGATATCGTGCAATCAGCACGCGACTTAGGAATTAGTTTTGGGGATTAACTGCTGCTCCCCTATCATGATCGAATATCAGTCTGTAAGGAGGTTTTTCGATGGAAAAAGGTCGTGAAAAAAACAAGTTTTTCATTTATATGGTTGTCATTATTTCTCTTTTTGCTGTTATTGCCGTTGCTGTAACAGCTTTGAGCAGCGTCTATTTTGCAAAATTGATGCGTTTTGTCAATTCTGTCCAGCACAGCCTCCCTACTTTTAAAAAAGCTGCTCAGTTCTATGTGGATAAGAATACTATGGCAGAATATTGCAGCTCAGGGGACGAATAATCTCTTTCGGCTGATTTTTTCCCAGATATAGCTTTTCTGGGATAGCAAAGTGACTGTGCACTATCTATGATTTTAGGACGCCTGGCAGTGAGGCGTCCTTTTTGTTTTCAGAAATAGGGCTCTCTTATATCGGATACTGTCCATCGAAAAACTGCTGTGGAAGAAAAATCTTTCCACAGCAGTTTTTGTCTATAAATTATCTTTTTCGCTTTTTTAAAGATTATCCCAACGTTATAGAATCCTTGAAATCTTCAAATGTCTTATCGCCAATCCCGGATACTTCTTTTAGCTGTTCTAAGCTAGTAAAGGTTCCAATTTGTTCTCGATATGCAAGAATTCTTTCTGCCAGGACTGGTCCTATTCCTGGAAGAGAATCTAATTCTTCCGCAGAAGCAGTATTGATATTCACTAGTCCACTCACCTGAGGTGCAGAACTATCTTCCTTGGAAGATTCCACTATTTCCTGGGAAACTTCTTCAGAAATATCTTCTGAAACTTCCCCCTCAGGCTGTTGACTTTCCTCATTTGGAACCGTAATGACATCTTCTGAAAATACGGGAAGATCTTCCCCATTCCTCACCACTGTCAAAGATACTTCCGGTGTAAAGAACAAGTTATACCCGATCATAACTGCGCATAACAGGGCCGCAATTGCAATCAGATAACGGAGATGCAATCTTTCCTCTTTGTCCATCGGCTTTTACCCCCGCAGCTTGTTTTCAATCCATGCAATAAAGTCTGCCACTGCACCCTCATAACAATGACAGACCGTCAGATCTGCCAAAGCTCTTAATTCGTCCGGGGCATTTTCCGGTACTGCCGATACCCCTGCTGCGCAAATCAATTCCCGATCATTATAATAATCGCCGATTGCATAAACATTTTCCCGACGGAAA
>CALWKP010000234.1 GCA_944381295.1 uncultured Clostridia bacterium
TTACGAGAAAAAGGCCACCTTTCGGTGACCTTTTTCATACCAACAGCTTTTCCAGCTCTGCAATATTTTTCAAAACCGGTTCTTTTCGTTCCGGATCAGACATCTTTTCAACCTACTTGCGCAGAAGTGCCAAAAGTTCTGCTGACGGTATTTCTCGATCCGGTTTGCGCAGGATCAGATCGCCGTTTTCCGCCATGAGCATCTCCAGCGGTGATCCTGGCGAAAGATTCAGCGATTTGCGGATTTCCTTCGGGAGAACAATACGTCCCAATGCGTCAATAGACTTGGTCATTCCTGTATTTGTCATAGTCATAGATCAATTTCTCCTTTTGCACATTTTGATTCCCGAAACTTTTGAAAAAAAGCCGGGAATCTTTTTTTACACGGATGTTTTTTCTGTTACTGCTCAGAAAATCAAAAGAAAAACCGGAGAAAGAAAAATGGGCTGCGGTCCATAAGCCTGCGATCCCTTCCTGTATCCGGTGGAAAAGGGCAGACTTCTCCCTTAGTCTTGCAGGATGAAAACAGAATCTTGCAGCATTTGTACCTATTTCCTGAAAGCTTACCTGTATTCTTCTTCTCAGGTTTAACGTATCCTTCGTTACTACTTTAGTTTCTAGGGGTGTCACAGGTGACAAGGGGGAGGGTGTCAGCGCGGCCAGCAGGGAAATCAGCAGAAGATTTCTCCTGATTTTGCCGATAGGACGGCTGGCCGGTGCCGTCAAAACGAACCTGTTTGCGGTTGTCCCATGGTTTCCGAACCTCGCCCACCGTGTCTGACGGATACAGCGAAGGAACCCATGACGCAGAAGGTAAGAAATCGCTCTGGAAACAGACGAAAGGCTGACCCCACAGCCGGAAGCAATTTTCGTCCGGAATACCGTACATTCCCGGCTGCGTCCTGCCAAAGCGGATAAAAAGGAATAGACACGACATGGCAAGGCTGGCAGTTTCAACGCGGCGCAGGGCACGGGGAACCGTCTCGTTTTTGCCGTTTGCGGGGTCTGCTGCGTGCTTTTCTGAGGGGGAAGGGATACGGTATCTATTCTGGTCTGCGGGCAATCCAGCAGCGTGTAGAGATTCGACGTCTGGCGTCCGGAACCGGTAAACCGGGATACGATCTTCAGCAATCCGTGGAAAACAAGTTCTTTTGTAGCCCGAACTACAGAAGAAAGAGAGATTTCCGCCGCCTGGGAGATCGTATTTTTGGATACAAAACATTCCCGTGACCGGTTATTTGCATACCTGCAAAGCACCAGATACACCTTATAAGCGTTTGATGATATCCTGGTTTCCAAAGCTGCTGTATTCCCCGATATGTACATGTTTTTCCCTCCTGATAATGATTTAGGGGCCGTTTCCCGGCCCCTTTTTGCTTTACCTTTCCTGATTTGAAATATTCCGTTCCTGTACCGGATGCAGCTCCCGCCACCGGCACAGGACATCGTTCCAGTCGTTCAAAGCTGGCTGATGAACAGATACCTGATAATGATCTTTATACTTCTGCATCAGCCTTTCTGTTGCCAGCTCTCCCGCTGCCTGTTTGTGTTTTCCGTCATTGTCGCGGTTGAGCGCAAACACAAGATGGGAAATCTGAGGATTCCTTTCCAGATAGGCGTCCAGCCCCAGGGATACCCCTGCACCTCCCTGGGAAAGAACCGGAAAATCTGCATGTTTGCTGTGGGAGAGCAGGCAGAGGTTCCGGTAACTCATAGCTTCAATCGGGGATTCCACAACCACTACTGTCGTGGAATCCGGGGAACCCGGAAGAAAAAACGGGCAGCGTTTACTGCTGCCCGGAACATCTATCTTAAACGATTTCCCCTGTGTATTCATACTCCGCAGGGAACAATATTTCACGATTCCTTCCGGATCACAGCCTAGCATCGCCACGTTATGATATTTCCGGATTTTCCCCTGGGAAACCAATTGCTCAGCTTCTCCAGCCGTCAGGCAGCGGACAGTTTTCTTTTCTTGCAGCTTGTTGACCCCATCATACGACACGACTTCTCGGGGGTGCATGGAAAAAGAAGAGGGAACATGATCGGAGTCTGACAGGACGTACAACCCTTTTCCCTGCTCGTCGTAGCCGCAGATTTTAAAGCCGCTGTACCGTTTTACCTGCATCAGCCGTCCATCCTTGATCATATCGCTGACAATTTCGCGGTCAACACCGCGTGTCTTGATGAGATAGGCAAACAGCATCCGGTAATCTTCCGACCGTTCCGGCAGAATAAACACAGAAGGCGTATCGGCTTCTTTTGCCCGATACGCCTTCTCCTGATCTTGTCTGCTTCCAGCTTCCTCGGCCAGGGTGACCACTGCTTCCGCATAGCTTTTCCCTTCATAATGCTGGATAAAGTCCAGCGCGTCCCCATGCAGCCCCCTTGAGTTCCAGAACCATCGCCCATCCATCGTGAATACCATGCTGTCATGTTCCTTGAGGTGGTATTCGTTCCCTCTGCGTACCAGTTCATACCTGCCTTTCGCATATTCCAGAGCGTTTGTCCGCTGCATTGCCAGTTCCTTTTGTTCGTTTGTAAAGTAAACCTTCCCATCCTTTGATACCGGCATGCTCCCCCTCCTTTTTTACTCTGTTTTCGTCAGCTTTTTCACAGCCCATTGCCGCAGGCGTTCCCGCAACGTCTGCTTTACCGGCAGAAATTCCCGCAGCCCGGAAAGTTCCAAAAACGAGAGGACAGCCCTCGTCCGATCATCATAGATCATGGCTTCTCCGTTCCCGCCGTAAACAGCAAACCTCGCTTCTGCACGGTCAATGTCGAAAAAAGCTGTCAGTTTGCTCCTGTGGTAAGAGCCTACCAGGAACTCTTTCCCTCCTACCTGCGATAACGTCCCGTATTCCTGGAAAAATCCCATAGCTTTTTCCAGCTTTTCCGTGTCCGCTTCCCCTTCTTTTACAAGGTCGATCTGTCCGTCTTTTTTCAGAAATCCCAATGGGTTTTTCCCTTTCAGAATCACCTGAAATCCTTCTGTCCCCTGATCTACCATACGGTATCCAAGTTTCTGCATGTATAACGTGTAAGAATCAGGCATGTTCGATTTCCTCCTTTTCAGGCTGGTACTCTCTTACCCTGTCCCCGGAATCCTTCAGCCGTTCCGTCAGCGGAAGATATCCTTCTTTTTCCAACGGTCTTTTCTGAAGCATCGCATCCAGATCCGCACGGTCCAGCGTCCCGTAAGTATCCCGCACAGCCTCCCGATCCTTTTCGCTCTGTTCCGGGTTAAACCCTTCCATCAATGCGATCTGCTCCATTTTTGCGTCAAATTCCTTCAGGACGCTTTCGTTCCTCTGTTTCAAAAGAAGATTTTCTTCCGGCTCCGGAACTTCTTCATCCATGGATGGAATCCAGGTGATATCCTGTGCCGATGTTGCTTTCTTTCCCTGTTCCCGTTCTGCAAGGATCTCCGCTACCAGTGCATCGATCTTTTTTCGCTGTTCGTCGGTCGCGGTTGGGGTATAGGTGATCTGTTGTTCCGGGGAAATGTAGGCAATATCCGACGTTTGGTTGTGTATCGTATAGTGTGCGCCGTTCCTTTGAAACCGGACTCGCACCGCCAATCCGATCTCAGAAAGCTTTTGCCGGAGTTTATCAAAAAAGGACGGTTTGGCAGCAGGCGCAGGCTGTTGTCCATAGAGCACTGCTTTTCCCTTGCTGCTGATATACCCGACTTCTTTTCCGTCCTTATCCTGGATACTGTACTTTTGTACAACAGGCTTCTGCGAAGACAGCTCCTGGCTGCGGGTACTGATCTCGGAAACAGATTCTCTCTGCGGGGACTGGGACAAACCGGAGAAGGATAGAAACTGTGTCACGGAGTTTTCCCGGTCGCCGGTGACAGAAAGCAGCTCTTTTCCATTATCCGTTTCCCGGTAAATCCGATAGACCGGCTGCCGCAGCCCGAAATCATACTGTACGGTCATGGAAACGTCCCGGAAAGACGTCATGAGCTGTCCTTCCGGAATGTTTTCCAACATTCCATATTCCTGTCCGTAGGCAGCTATGGCTTCTAATTCCTCCCTCGATGCTTCAAATTCCCGCAGCAGCGATACGGTCCCATCCTCTTTCAAAAAACCGATCGGTTCCCCGTCCTTCGTCAAAGTACAGGGAAAAATCTCTGCACCGATACTTGTCAGCTCATATCCCGCCTTTGTCATCAGTTCGGTTGTCAGGCTCATGCTGCATTTCCTCCCCCTCCATGAGTTCCATCAGCTTTTCCAGATTCTTGTCCCGGATCGCCGAAATGATCTCTATCACATCCATGTTTTCGGTGCGGATGGTGTTGAGCTGATTCTTCAGCTCTGTGGCTTCCAGTTCCCGCAGCCGCTTTTCCTTATCGCTGATCCCCGCTTTGAGGGCTTCGATCCTTTCCTGATCGTGCTGGATTGATGCCTTCAGCTTTTGTATTTTTTCTGTCATAAAATCCCTCCTAATCATCCCGGCTTGAACTCCGGACACGAAATCACCCGGAATCCTTCTGCTTCCTGATATTTTCCCCCGGCCCTGGAAACACTGCTTTTCACAGCTTCCCATCCCTCAACCGGGATAAATGATTTTGACCAGCTGCATCCCAGGAGTGCTTTTTCGCAGTCCCAACACAGCGTTGATGGCGGTGGTCCCTTTGTGTTCCGCTTTTTCTTTACTGCTTTTTTCTTTGCCATAGTATCCTTTATATCATCCGACCAACTTCAGTGCTCTGTGCTGTTTTTTCAAAATCATCACGGGCAGGAATTTTCAATTTTTCAAGCAGTGATTTTTCTTCCGCTTGCTTTTCGGACAAGCCGGGACAATCGTTGTTTTGATTTTTCTGCTCATTGTCCGAAAGAAATCCTACGATTTCCCGGAAGCCGATGCTATCCACATAATGGCAGGAGATTTCTCCATCCTTCTTGATTGCAATGATGTCGCTGACGCTCAGCGAGGGGGCGTGATAGTCCGCTGGATGTTCCAGATTAAAACGGCTGTACAGATTTTCTAAAACGCTTTCTTCGTTCCCTTCGATATCCAGTGGCGCGGCATAGATCAGATCATAATTGCTGTGTGCAATGGGGAGTCCGTGTGTCTGCATCCATTCCATGTTCATGAAACGGATTGTCTCTTCCGCTTCATCCTTTATTTGATAAAGAGCAAAGCAATCCTCTTTATGGGAAAGAAATGCCTGCTCACGTTCTAGTTGATGCTCTGATCGTTCCATGATTTTTGCGTGAAATATGTCGCTGTATTCCCATTCGCTCCGATCGATCGCAAACAATCCGACGTGGCTGCCGATATCCTCTTTTTCAAAAACCATTTCAGGTTTTTGGTTCATTTGCAGCATGTAGATCGTAAGACCTTTTTCAAATAACTGCTGCGCACAGTCTTTGAAAAGCGGCAGAAGGTCATCGCCCGGATAACCAAATTTTTTGCAGCTATCTGCTGATACAGACAGATCAGGCAACGGATAGGTATCTAATGATGATTCTGGTTTCTGTTTCTCTGTAATTCCGCGCTCCTGACAAATTTCCTGGTAGTGCTGCTCGATGTTGGAGATCAGTTCGCAGGAAGTTTTGCTGATTGTCTCCAGGCTGGCTTTCAGCTCATCCAGTTCTTTGCCTTTACTCCAGGTGGCGATATATCCAAAACTGTTTTCATCGGTCTCAATTCCAAAATGCTGACAGACAGCATAGGAAACGCTTTCAGCTTCCACTTCCTCCGTGTTCCGATCCTTTTTCCAGGACGGTTCCGCCTGAACCATTTTGGGATTATGTAGTTTGCTGTGAGCGATCTCATGAACGGTAGCGGAAATGGTTTGCACCTCGCTCATACCTTCCCGGATCGCGATCCGCTGCTGCTCTGAAGAAAAGTAGCCGTCCATGTTGTATGCCATCGGCTCAAACTCGATGGGGACCAGTGCGGAACGTTTCAGGGCTTCCAGGAAAATCTCATAGTTTTGAACATTGCCGGACAAAGAAGAAGCCAGCTCCGGCAGGGGCTTCCCTTCGGTCTGGCTCACATCGAACACCTTGACAGGACGGAACATGGGGATGGTGATCTCTTTTTCTTCCATGATGATATTCCCATCGATATCCAGGATGGGGTCCTGGGTTTCCGGATCACGTTTTTGTTCCTCGATTTTCTTTTTATAGGGAGTAGGCGCGATGATGGTAATGCCATGCTCGCCCTTTTTTACATGGCGTTCAAACTGCTTTTTCCACTTCTGGAAACCTGCCACCAGCGTAGCGTCCGGACGCTGCATATAGATAAGCATAGTGTTGTTGAAGGAGTAGCGGTGGAATCGGGACATCACCCGAAGATATTCCCGGTATCGGCTGCTTTCAAATAATTCCTGAATTCCTTTTTCGAGATTTTTAAGAATATCCTGCATTTCTCTTTTCTGTTCGGCCATGTTGCTTTCACCTTACCTCCCATATAATTTTAAAAAAGTAAGCGGACGCTATTTTCAACGTCCGCCTACTGCAACGAGAAAAAGCGGACATGTGTCCGATTTTCATCATCCAGGCCAATGTCTTTCTGCTGGTTCCCACAAAAAACAGACCTGCATGACATTTCATACAGGTCTGTTTCAGTAGGCTTTCGGAACAGTTTTATTCCGCCCAGTTTTCAATTTTCAATTTCGGGACCCGTTCAAATTCCCGCACATTGTTCGTGACCAAAATCATATTCTCCGCCTTTGCATGGGCGGCAATCAGCATATCCAACGGTCCGATCGGAGTCCCACGGCTTTGCAGGTATGCCCGGACTTCTCCATATTCCGACGCTGCATCCGCACCAAAAGGCAAGACGCTCAGCGGAACCAGAAAACGGAGCAAAGCCAGTTCATTTTTTGCCGGGTCTGAACTGTGCTTCATCCCATACTCCAACTCAGCCAATGTGATAGAAGAAATACAGATGCCAGTATCTATCTCCTCCCGAAACCGCTGTAACACCTTTTCCGGCCTTTTCTTCATGATATAGATACAGATGTTTGTGTCCAGCATATAGCTCATAGGTTTTCTCGTTCCTCCTGGTTTCCCTGATTCCGTCCATCTGCAAAGATATCGCTGGTAAAGCTGTCCAATCCATCCGTGAAAGTCTTCCACACCGCACTTTTCGGGACTAAAATGACGGACTCTCCGAGCTGCTGAACAACTACTTCATCTACGGAAAAACGGAATTTCTTTGGCAATCGTACTGCCTGGCTTCTGCCGTTTTCAAAGATTTTTGCTGTTTCCATCATAAGCACCTCCCAAATAATATATATCACAATATATATTA
>CALWKP010000235.1 GCA_944381295.1 uncultured Clostridia bacterium
ATTTTCACCCGTGTCGGCGCGTCGGATGATATGGCGGCGGGGCAGTCTACTTTTATGGTGGAGATGACGGAAGTAGCGGATATTTTGAAGTCCGCTACACCGGATAGTCTGCTGATTCTGGATGAAATTGGGCGCGGGACCTCTACTTTTGACGGCATGAGCATCGCCCGTGCTGTGGTGGAATTTGTGGCGGATAAACGTCAGCTTGGCGCAAAGACACTGTTTGCAACGCATTATCACGAGTTGACGGAACTGGAAGATTTGCTGCAAGGGGTGAAAAATTACAATATCGCGGTCATGAAACGCGGGGCTGATATCACGTTCCTGCGGAGAATTGTTCGAGGCGGTGCAGACGATAGTTTTGGAATCGAAGTGGCGAAACTGGCAGGGGTACCGGAGCGCGTGCTGAATCGGGCGAAACAGGTTTTACGTCAGTTAGAAAGCGGACAGGAAGTTTCGGCACCGCGGAGTGGAAAAAAAGTGGAGCATCAGGAAGAAGAACCGCAGATGAGCCTGATCCCTTCCGGAAATACGGAGGCGGTAGAGCGGTTAAAGGTACTGGATGTCAATACCCTGACACCAATTGAATGCATGAATACCTTATTTGAACTTTGCAAACTGGTGGAATAACAGTGAGCGGAAAGGAAGACTGCTTTGGGAAAGATCAATCAACTGGACAAGCATGTCGCGGAGCTGATTGCGGCGGGAGAAGTTGTAGAACGTCCCTCTTCTGTTGTAAAAGAGCTTGTAGAGAATTCGATAGACGCAGGAGCCTCGACGGTGACGGTAGAGATCCGCAACGGTGGGACAACCTATCTGCGCGTAACTGATAATGGCAGCGGAATTTTACGGGAAGACGTGCCGGTAGCTTTTTTGCGTCATGCTACCAGTAAGGTGGCGAAGCAGTCGGACTTGGATGCAATTGCGACATTAGGGTTCCGCGGAGAGGCGTTAGCATCGATTTCTGCGGTTTCACGGGTAGAACTCCTAACGAGAACCAAGGAGGAACTGGCGGGAACAAGGTATGTCATCGAAGGCGGGGATGAAATTGTCTGCGAGGACGTAGGGTGCCCGGAAGGCACGACCATAATCGTCCGCGATATTTTTTACAATACCCCGGCACGGATGAAATTTTTGAAAAAAGACCAGACGGAAGCAAATTCGATTGCAGGCGTTTTGGATAAGATGGCTTTGTCGCATCCGGAAGTGTCGTTCCGTTTTTTACGGGATGGGAAAGAACAGCTCCATACGCCGGGAGATGGGAAACTCAAGTCTGCGGTGTATGCGGTATTTGGAAAAGAGTTCACACAGGGATTGCTGCCGGTTGAATATTCTTTGGGCGGCGTACAGGTGCGGGGATATGTGAGTAAACCGACTGCATCGCGGCCGAATCGGAGTATGCAGCATTTTTTCATCAATGGCAGATATGTGAAGAGCCGTACAGCTATGGTCGCGTTGGAAGAAGGATGTAAGGGCTCCATTATGGTGGGGAAATACCCGGCCTGTGTCCTGCATTTGCAGATTTCTTGTGAAGCAGTGGATGTCAATGTACACCCGGCAAAATTGGAAGTGCGGTTTATTAATGAACGGCCTATTTTTGACGCAGTGTATCATGCAGTGAAGACGGCCCTCTGTGCAGAAGATTTTCCCAAGGCAGTGCAGTTGCCAAAACAGGTACCTCCGCTTCAGACTGCGGTACAGATTCCCCCCACTATACTGCCAAACAAACCATTATTTTCTCATGAGGAAGTCCCGCAACAGGAAAAATTAGCCCCGTGGCGGCAGGAACCTCTCTCCAGAGAAGAAACGGTGGAGATTACGCGTCCGGTGATCGCCTATCCATCGACGGCAGATCATGGTCCTGATGATATCCGGCAGGATTATCGCAGGAAAGTAAATATTGATATTGAATACGAAGAACCGGCTTCTCCAGGAATCAGGTTCCTTCATGACAGCGGGGTGGAAAAACACGATATCCCAACGTCCTCTCCCAAAGAAACGGTCAGCGGTCCTGAAGAGGTCCGTCCTTTGCCGGAGCTGAGATGTTCCGGGAAAGAGTTTCTGCGGGATATTTCCCAGAGAGAACTTGCAGTAGAGACAAATGACGTTTTTCCAGCGGAAAAGCAAGAGGAAACAAAAGCTTTGCGCGATCCCGGAAAAGTTTTAGGTGAGGCGTTCCATACCTATCTAATTGTTGAGCGCGGCGAGGAGCTGGTTATGATCGATAAACATGCCGCTCATGAACGGATGCTGTATGAAAAGTTAAAGAGAGAGAATGCGGAAGCGTTTTCGCAAATGCTTTTGGAGCCGATACCGGTGACGCTGAGCAAAGAGGAATATGCTGCTGTGCTGGAATCAGAAGAATTGCTGGAGAAAGCAGGATTTGAAATAGAAGATTTCGGGGCAGGTGCGGTATTGGTGCGCAGTGCTCCATTGTCGCTGGATAAAAGTGATATTTCTTCAGCAGTCATGGAGATTGCGGGATATCTTGTGAATTCCAAGACCGATGTAACAACCGAACGTCTGGATTGGTTGTACCATAATATTGCCTGTCGTGCGGCAATCAAGGCCGGAGATATAACGTCGCCGGAAGAACTGGCAGCATTGGCGGCACGTTTGGAGCAGGAACCGGATATCCGCTATTGTCCTCATGGACGTCCTGTGTCGATTGTGCTCAAGAAACGCGATCTGGAAAAACAGTTTGGAAGGATACAATAAAATGAAAGAAACAGAAAAACTTCCGGTTGTTGCCGTGGTAGGACCGACTGCATCCGGAAAAAGCCGGATGGCGGTAGAGTTGGCTCACAGGTTGGACGGGGAGATTATTTCTGCGGATTCCATGCAAATTTACCGGGGAATGACGATAGGGACGGCAAAGCCAACAGAAGAAGAAATGGGAGGGATACCCCATTATCTGATTGATTTTTTAGACCTTGGAGAGACATTCAGTGTAGCTGATTTTGTAGAAAAAGCAGATCAGCATATCCGCGAAATCATAGGAAGAGGGAAATTGCCGATTGTTGTGGGCGGAACTGGACTATATATCCGTTCTTTGCTGCATCATACCAAATTTGCAGATAATTCCGGCAGCGGAAGAAATGAGGAACTGAGAAAAGAATTACTTCGCCGCGCGGAAGAAGAAGGGATAGATTCCCTGATGGAAGAACTCCGGGAGATCGATCCGGAAGCGGCAGAAAAAATTCATCCACACAATGTAGTGCGAGTGGTTCGAGCTATCGAGATTTACCGTTTGACGGGGAAAACGATGACAGAACAAAATGCATTGTCCCACCAGGAACCATCTCCTTATTCAGCTTGTGTCATCGGCCTGAATTTTGAGGACCGAGAAAAGCTTTATGAGCGGATTGAACGTCGGGTTGACCAAATGATTGATGATGGTCTGGTTCAGGAAGCCAAAGAAGTGTTGGCGAAAGATCCCTCAAAAACAGCGTGGCAGGCAATTGGGTACAAAGAACTTTTGCCGTATTTCGAGGGACAGGAATCGTTGGAAGAGGCGGTCGGTAAGATCAAACAGGAGACCCGGCGGTATGCCAAAAGACAATTGACTTGGTTTCGGAGAGACCCGGAAGTGCATTGGATCTATTTGGACCAGGTAGAGAATTTTGAAGAAGCGATAGATCACGCAGAACAGTTGATCCGGACAGAACTGGACGCCTGACAGAAAGGACTCCTTTATGAATAATCCCATGATTCGACGAGTGACATCGGCGCTGATAGCAGCGCTGCTGCTGATTTACATTGGATATCAGATGTATAATGCTGGATACCAGTCGGTGCAGACGGAAACAGCGGTATACGCTTCGCTGAAAGACGTTATCCAGGCGGATGCGTTTGCGGTGCGAAAAGAAACGTTGATTCCCGCATCAATATCGGGGGTGATTTCATACCGGGAAGGGAAAGGGGGAAAAGTAGCGAAAGGCGGCGTGGTAGCAGACGTTTACAGTACGGAACAAGATGCGGCGGCGTACCGGCAGATAGAAGAGCTGGATAAAGAAATTGAACAGCTGACAAGCTTAAATAATCCGGGAGATACTTACGCGGCAAATCCGGATCTTTTGGATGAACAGATCAATCAGAAATTTACAGAATTATTGCAGTTGATTCAAGATGAAGAATTTTCTTCCCTTGCTGAAGCCAGCGATAGTTTTCTGTATCTAGTGAATCAACGGCAAGTAGTAACTGGTGAAATTACTGATTTTAACAGTAGGATCAGCGCGTTAAAGAATCAAAGGGCCGCGCTGTCGGAAGCTAAAGCGATTGGACAGATTACATCGCCGGTATCGGGATATTTTACCAGCCAGACAGATGGTTATGAAAGTTTTTTTGATTATGAAAATATCCTTTCCATTACACCAGATGACATCAGAAATGCCCAGGGAGCTGAAGTGTCACCTGCCACAGGAATGATTGGAAAGGTGAGTGAACAATTCAATTGGTATCTGGTATGTATCGTTCCAGCAGATGTAGCTTTGAAACTGTCAACAGTTCATAATAGCGGAAGGCGTGTGTATGTCAGTATGCCGTTTGCGTCTTCCTCTTCGATTCCCATGACTGTGGAAGCAGTTAATCAGAAGGATAAAGAGTCAGAAGCTGCAATTGTTTTGGAATGTTCTTATATGGATGACAACCTGGCAGCGATACGGGAGGAAACCGTACAAATTCAGATTGCGGAGTATGAAGGGATACGGGTTAGTCAAAAGGCAATTCATTTTGAAGATATCACAGAAGTTGTCACCGATGAAGATGGAAACAAGACCGAGGTGGTTTATGAAGATGTCCGCGGCGTTTATGTGATGCACGGAAGTGAAATTGAATTTGTACAGATATTTCCAGTGTTTAGCAGCGAAAGCTATGTGATTTGTGAAACAGTAGACCAGACATCGGATCGATGGGATGAATTGGTAACAGACCGCTCTATCCAACTTTCGGATGAAGTGGTAGTAGAAGGGACGGATCTTTATGACGGAAAAGTTGTCAAATGAGTTGGAAAAAAGATGTCAAGACCTGGAAGAAAACCTGAAAGTTGTCCGGGAAAATATCGCGCAGGCAGCGTTGCGTGCAGGAAAGAAGGAATCCGAGGTTACATTGCTGGCAGCGACAAAGACTGTGCCCGTGGAAGTCATCAATTACGGGATTCAGTTGGGAATTGCGCATATTGGAGAAAACCGGGTGCAGGAACTGTTGTCTAAGATAGACGATCTGTCGCCTTGTGACAGGCAATTTATCGGGCATCTCCAGACCAACAAGGTGCGTCAGTTGGTCGGTAAGGTGAGCATGATCCAGTCGGTTGACAGTGTAAAACTTGCCCAGGAAATTTCGAAAATTTCAGAACAAAAAGGTTTGTATACGGATATCCTGATTGAGGTAAATATTGGCAGAGAGGAAAACAAGTCGGGAATTGCCCCGGAAAAGCTGGAGGATTTGCTTTATGAGATCGCCTCTTATCCAGCGATTCGAATTCGCGGATTGATGGCAATTCCGCCTGTAAGTGAAAATATTTTGGAAACCAAGCGTTATTTTGAAAATATGTCGCAATATTTTGTTGACATAAAGGGCAAAAAAATAGATAATGTTATCATGGACTATTTGTCAATGGGAATGTCCGCGGATTATGTCCAGGCGATCGAAGCGGGAGCCAATCTCGTGAGGGTAGGATCTTCGTTGTTTGGCGCCAGGGTATATTTGTAACCAAAGTATAGGAGGAAAGACTATGGCAGGATTTGTTCAAAAAATTAAAGATATGTGGAATCCGCCTGATGACGAATATGATTACGATTATGACAATGGGCAGCAGGATGAGATCTTATCTCATTCGGACAGCCGGGATCATTTGTTAGAAAGCCGCAGTGAACCCAAAGATTCCTTTAAGCGCTCATCGGGGCAGAACAGTAAAGTGGTCAATATTCATGCCACAGCACAGTTGCAAGTAGTATTGTTCAAACCGGAACGTTTTGGGGAAGAGACCCGTGCGGTAGCGGACGAGCTGTTGAAGATGCATACAGTGGTCCTGAACCTGGAGAATACCAATAAGGATGTGTCGCGTAGGATTATTGATTTTCTGAGTGGTGTAGCATACGCGAACGGCGGGAAAATCAAAAAAGTAGCGACCAATACATTTATCATTACACCATATAATGTGGACCTTACCGGAGATGACGTTCTGGATGAGTTGGAAAACAGCGGAGCTTATTTTTGATGGGAACATCCGAGAAGATAGAAGAAGCGCTGTTGGAGTCGCGTTTGACAGATGCGGCCCGGCTAAGTGAAGAGCGCTGCTTTGCTCATTTTGTAGGGTTTCTGGATGAAAGACAAGCTCTTGTGGCAGAAAAGTGCATGAAAAAGCAGGGATTCAAAAACTATATGCTTTGGGGCGGATATGATGGCTCAGAGCGTGTAGTTTTTGGTGCGTTTCCAGATTTTATAGATCCAGACCCGGAAGAATACCCAGTGATTCCCGTTACGGTGCAGTACCGCACTTGTGATGTATTGACGCACCGAGATTTTCTGGGAGCCTTGATGGCGGAAGGGATCAAACGGGAGACCATAGGGGACATTCTGGTGGGAGAAGGGCGCTGTGTGATGTTTGTGCGGGAAGAGATCGCAGAGTATCTTCTGTCGGGAATCCAAAAGATTGGACGAGTAGGGGTACGTCTTTCCCGCGGATATGAAGGCAGTCTGCCTGAGGGCAGAAAGTTTTCGGAATTCAGCAGTGTGATTGCATCTGCACGGTTGGATTGTGCCGTAGCAGCAGCTTTAGGGACAAGCCGGGAGAAAGCCAGCGGATATATTTCGGCAGGCCTGGTGATGCTGAATCATGAAGAAGTAATGTCCTGTTCCGCAGAGGTGAAAGATGGTGATAAACTATCTGTCCGAGGAAAAGGCAGGTTCCTGTTAGATCAGGTGGGGCCGCCTACGAAAAAAGGCAGGCTGAAGCTTTCTGGCAGGAAATATATTTAACGGGGGACTTTAACTATGTTGACGCTGAA
>CALWKP010000236.1 GCA_944381295.1 uncultured Clostridia bacterium
TATGGGAATGCTTCAGGAAAGCAAGGCGGAAAAGGCTCTCGATGCGCTGAAAAACATGTCGGCTCCTCACGCACGTGTTTTGCGAGATGGAGGGGAAAAAGTGATCTATGCCTCAGAATTAGTCCCAGGCGATATTATTCATCTGGAAGCTGGTGACTTTATCCCTGCTGATGCCCGACTATTACACAGTGTTAGTCTTAAGAGTGAAGAGTCCGCCCTCACTGGTGAATCTGTGCCGTCTGAAAAAGATGCAGAGATCATCGTGGATGAGGACGCTCCCCTTGGCGACCGGAGTAATATGGTATTTTCTGGATGTAGCGTTACCTATGGTACCTGTACGGCGATTGTCACGGCAACCGGAATGGATACTGAGATGGGAAAAATCGCCAATCTTTTAGAAAACGAAGGAGATACCCAAACACCTCTTCAAAAAAAGTTAGCTCAACTAGGCACATATCTTGGTATTGTGGCATTGGCGGCCTGTGCTATCATCTTCATTGTCGGGCTGTCCAATGGAATTCCAGTCCTTGAAATATTTATGACGGCTGTTTCTCTCGCTGTTTCCGCTATACCTGAGGGCCTACCTGCTATTGTTACAATCGTTCTCTCTATCGGCGTACAACGGATGGTAAAGAAAAACGCATTGATTCGCCGGTTACCTGCTGTGGAGACTCTGGGAAGCGCCTCAGTTATTTGCTCCGATAAAACAGGGACTCTCACCCAAAACCGTATGACCTTGATAAAGGCATATGTGGACGGATTTTCTAATACTGAAGAGATCAACACGCAAAATTCTGCTGCTGTTAGAAAGCTGTTACAATATGGAATTTTATGCTGCGACGGTTCAGTAGTGTTTCATGACGGAGAAGCACAACACATCGGCGATCCTACTGAGACAGCTATCGTTCTTGCCGCCTATAAGAACGGGATCTCCAAAGACAAACTGGCTAAACAATGCCCTCGTCTGGCTGAAATTCCCTTTGACTCCGATCGCAAACTTATGTCAACAGTAAACCAGATAGACGGCAAAATTCTTGTGATTGTAAAAGGTGCTTTCGATGTAATGGCTTCCCGCTGTGTTGCCGGAGATATTGAAACTGCACGCTTAGCAAACGACGATATGAGTGCCAAAGCTCTTCGTGTTTTGGCGATTGGCTGCAAAGAAATTGATAGCGTTCCAGAAAATCCAACTTCGGAAGAATTAGAAAACGGCTTGACTCTAATGGGTCTCGTTGGAATGATTGATCCTCCTCGTCCTGAAGCTAAATTAGCTGTTGCTACCTGTCGCAAAGCCGGCATCAAACCGGTCATGATTACCGGTGACCATGTGGTAACTGCCTCTGCTATCGCAAAAGAATTAGGCATTTTACAGGATGGTGACAAGGCAATTACTGGTACAGAATTAGACGCTATGACAGACACTCAACTCGACAGAGAAGTGGAACACATCGCAGTCTATGCCCGTGTATCACCGGAAAATAAAATCCGAATCGTAAAAGCGTGGCAGCGAAAAGATCAGGTTGTTTCTATGACCGGAGACGGTGTAAACGACGCTCCTGCGCTGAAAGCCGCTGACATTGGCTGTGCTATGGGGATCACTGGTACCGATGTAGCAAAAGGTGCCGCTGACATGACCCTAACCGATGACAATTTTGCTACTATCGTAGATGCTGTCCGGGAAGGCCGGGGAATCTATGCAAACATCAAAAAGGTAGTAGGATTCTTATTGGGAACCAATATTGGCGAAGTAATAGCTGTCTTTATGTCTATGTAATAATGGCATAAAACACCTCTGCTCTCTATGCAGCTCCTATGGATCAATCTGGTGACTGACAGTCTGCCAGCGATTGCCTTAGGTATGGAAACCGTAGAATCTGACGTTATGGATAAAAAACCGAAACCAAAAAATGAGGGGATTTTTGCTCATGGACTTGGTATTCGTGTTGTATTACAGGGGATTATGTTCGCGACGCTTACTTTGATTGGTTTTGTTGCCGGACAAAACGCAACCGGGACACTGGCCGGCGGCCAGACTCTGGCATTTATGGCACTGGCTCTCTCTCAAGTTGTGCAGGCATACAACATGCGGTCTGACCACTCTTTGTTCAAAATCGGACCTTTTTCCAATCATAAGCTGAATTGGTCCTGCCTGATTTCTGTACTCTTGATTGCTCTGGTTCTATTTACCCCAGTGCGTATTGCTTTTGGACTTGTAACACTTCCCTGGCAAATGTATCTGTTTGGTCTCGGACTGACGCTGATTCCTATTGTTGTAATGGAATTGTCCAAAATCTTTGGACTTATCAAACATCAACACTGATTTGATAGAAAAAGGCTGTTATGGAAAATAAAAGATTGTCTATAATGGTTTCTTTTACGATTGGACTGATTCTGATTAACTTTTAAGAAAAAAGCCATTATAGCTGACTTTCCTTTAGCATCTTGTTCTCCAATATTGGGGACAGTTTTGTAAAAAACTAAAAGAGCTTTCTTAGGATCCTTTACGATAATCCTGAGAAAGCTCTTTTCAACACTCGACCGTTACATTTTACATGACATACCCATTATTCTCTATCACTTATTCCAATATTTCCTGAAACGCAATTTTACTACCTACATTCTGCGCGCTCCGGTATAAGCTCTGAAAGCAGACAAATACAAAAAGCCTGTTCTAGGAATATTCTTCCATATGGAAAAAGGCTTCTCCGCAAAGTATCCCATTGGTACAAATCCACTTCCCCACTTTTGGTACAGGCCGCCAGTAATATCTTTTCCTCCGGTATCCATGCAAGATGACGCGGCCAATCACCCGTTTTCCATTCACCCAAATACGCTTGCGGCGCACTGCGCCAATCCGGCATGCTCCGAGCTTCTGGGTCATAGGCAACTTCTCACTCTCGAATCGTCGTCACACATTCCAATCGGCCTTTTCCTCTCATCCTAGTGCCGCCGCAATCCATAAACCCAAACCCGCCTTCCCGTACCCGTAAAACCGCAATATCCGCGCAGGCTCCTACTTCTAGCGTTCCCAGTTCCGGATGCGAAACGGTCAATGCGGGTGCTCCGGTTACCCGGTAAAGGACATCTTCTAATGGCATTCCTATTGCATAAAACTTACTCATCACATACAACAAATCAATTGCTGTCTCTGTCACATTTTGATGGTGCAGATCGGTGGAAATCGCATCCGGCCAGAACCCTTGTTCAAAACATGGCACTGCTTGGCGGAACCAGAAACTTCCGGACCCATGCCCCACATCAAATCTTACGCCACGTTTCCTCTCTTCCAGCAGATATCGGCACACGTTCCCTTGTTCATCCAACAGTGGGAACTGCTGTACAAACACATGAGTATGGACATCCCCTGGAGACAATCTGTGCAGGATTGCCGGGTAGGTACGCTCCGGGACAATCGGGATACTGTCCACCATCACAATTTTCCCGCTCAGAGAAGCGGCTTCCCTGGCACCATCGATCGAGGCAAATGCCGGATGTTCCGAATCTTCATGCCGCGCCCAATAATGAGCACTCTTAATCCCGACAATGACATCGCCGAATGTTTCTGCTACTGCCGCTGCGATCTTAGGATTGATATCTTGTACCGATTGTTCGGAATCTGTATAAGCCATCCCTTTTGCGGCAATGTCCAGAAAAGCCAGCACGCGGAGTTTGGTCTTATCTATCACATGTTCTTTAAAATCCCCAAAGTTCCGCCATCCACTAGTCCCCGCGTCAATCGCAGTCGTCACCCCACATTGGAACATCTGTTCTTCTGCATTCGTTGTACGCAGAGAATCTTCCCGTGGATAAGGAAACACCGGAAAATGTGACAATGCATATCAATCAGTCCAGGAGCAATGACACAGCCCTGGGCCGGAAATACCGTTTCTGCTTCCGACTCCTCCAAGCCTTTTCCCCGCAGGCTAATTTTCCCCTCTTTTATCGCAATGTCTTCCTCTGTAATTTTTCCGGAAAGCGGGTCACATACTCTCCCGCCTTTCATCAGCAGATCAAATTTCACCATGCTGATTCCTCTTTTCTCTGGTACGATAAGCTTCCGATAATACAGACACCATCTCAACTTCTACCGGGATATTATGATTCGGCATATTTCTCGTTCCCATTACGGTGCGGACATGCCAGCCGCGCTCCTGCAACACAGCTGCGCAGGTATCCGAAAAACCATCGTCTATCTTTCCGATATCTTGAAACCCTTTTCCGCAATTCACCAGGGCCAACGCCCTTACCATTTTTCCAATACAGTCTAAGCTCCTGAACTGCCCTAGCAGCGTCTTGGCACATTCCGACACTGCCTGATAGCCTTCCTCTAGTGTCAGGTCTTCTCCCACTCGTCCCCGGTATAATGGTTCATAGGTATTGATATCCTCTGGTCTATGCCCGGATACATATACTACTCCGTCCGCTTCCCGGATAGGGATCAGCGCTTTATATTTGGGAAACTTCTGGATAATCTCTTCTCCATCCTGCAAGATTGTATGGATTGCCATCCTTCTCCCCCTATTTCCGGATGCGAATAATTGCATCCACACATACCGGCATATTCCCCTCCAGGACATACGCACCCATTGCCGCCTGCGCATGGCGTCCTTTTTGTCCAAAGATCTCTACCATCAGATCAGAAAAACCATTCATCACCGGGGCATATTATAAAAATCTCCGGCACTGTTGACAAGGCCCAGTGCTTTTACAAAATAATCCACCCGGTCCAGTCTGCCGATATAAGACTGGATTGTCCGCAGCATATTCACCCCACATAGCTGTGCCGCCTGATAGGCTTCCTCTTCACTGATTTCCGCCCCTACTCGGCCAACATATACCGGTTTCCCGTTTGCATCTACCGGATAATGTGCAGAAAGATACAACATATCTCCTGCCAATACGGCTTCTACGGTTCCCTTTCCTCGCCAATCCGTCTGCTGGAGCTTAATTCCCAATTGCTCCATTCTCTTTTCCGTTGCTCCCATAGTCCCCTTCATTATGCGTCAATTTTGCAATCGCAGCTCCTACCTTTTCCTGTACTTCAAAAAGATCGACCCATCCCTGCGAAATCTCCCGCATCGCTTGGCAAATCCCTTGCGACATACAGCTTGCTCCATTCCTGGTAAAGGTATCTTCCGCGTTCCAATAGCGGCTCAACCCCAATTCTTCAAATAGATCCATCAGTTTTCCACTTCCTCTTGCGCAAATGGATTTTCTGTGGTCCACGGTCTTTCTTCCCACAATTCGGTATCTTCCGAATAACTTGCAAAAACATCCGCCCGTTCCGATGTTTCTAGTGAGGTACCTTTCTTCTCTAATCCTTCACGCAGCGGAAGTTCTAACAGCTTCCTCCAGGCGCTTTCTGCTGCTTGCCACAGCAAAATATGTTCTGCATTACAGTCATCTGTCACCGGATAACCTTCTTCAATCCACTTTTTCTCTACCTCTTTATACCGCTCTTCCAATTCTTTCCGGCGTTTTTCTCCCTTTAAAAATGCTGCAAAATTATAGGCCCATTGCCCCACTGTATGACGGAATTGGAATGGGGAACGTTCCACACAAAACAGTTCCGAAATTTCCAGATCAGGTTGCTTATCTATGGTATCTCCATCAAAATAAAAGCCTACATGAAACTGTGTTTGCAGCAAGTGACATGCGCTGTAATGTACCGATCGATTATTATTTCCGCTGATAATCAATTCATCTCCGTCTGTCACTAGAATAACACAATCATTTCCGTTATCTTCGGCCGGAAATCCTGCTAATTTCTCCGTTCGTTCCTGGATCATCCGATGAGTTGATGGACGCCCAATCAAAATTTTTCCTCCCTGCATTGGACATGCATCCTGTTCTTGTGTGATGAGCAACTGAGCTCCGTTAAGCTTTTCTATATAATCTCGGAATTCCTGGGCCGTATGTACTTCCAACCATGTTGCATTTTGTCCGAGGATAATTCTGCTTACCGCATTTCCA
>CALWKP010000237.1 GCA_944381295.1 uncultured Clostridia bacterium
GTGATCGACAAAGATTTTGCCAGCGCACTTTTGGCAAAACTGATCGGCGCTGATTGCTTAATCATCCTGACTGCCGTCGAAAAAGTAGCGATCAATTTCGGCAAACCCAATCAGGAATGGCTCTCCAACATCACTGTGGACCAAGCGAAAGAATACATCACACAAGGTCATTTCGCACCTGGTTCCATGCTGCCAAAAGTTCAGGCTGCTATTGACTTTGCCGCATCTGCGCCGGAGCGTTCCGCACTAATCACTTTGCTGGAAAAAGCTCGCGATGGTATTGCAGGAAAGACCGGCACTGTGATCCAGTAATTCTATTTTTATAGATTGAGAGGGCGAAAAATAAAATGAAAGACGCTTCCAAAAAAACAGCCTCCGTTTTTGAATGGAACGGGGTCCCAAGTTTGAAAGAATCCTTCCCCCTTGCTTTGCAGCACGTTGTCGCTATGGTCGTTGGCTGCATCACCCCCGCAATCCTAGTGGCCAACACCACTAATATGTCCACCGAAGATAAAACATTGTTGATTCAGGCAGCCCTTGTTATTGCGGCAATCTCCACCGCGCTTCAGCTCTTCCCGATTTTCGGACGCATCGGCGCAGGACTTCCGATTATCATGGGGGTCAGTTTTGCTTATGTCCCTACTCTCCAGGCAATCGGCGCCGAATTTGGTATTGCCACCATCCTGGGCGCTCAAATTTGCGGCGGTATCGCTGCTGTTTTGGTCGGCATATTTATTAAGTATTTGCGTCCGCTATTTCCTCCTCTCGTTGCAGGTACGGTCGTCTTTACGATTGGCCTTTCCCTTTATCCGGTCGCGGTCAAATACATGGCAGGCAATGCCGGAAGCGAAAATTATGGTTCTCCCCTCAACTGGGGAATTGCCCTGCTCACCATGGCAGCCGTTGTGTTTTTCAACTACTTTACAAAAGGGTTCTGTAAGCTCGCTTCCATTCTGTTCGGCCTCATTATCGGCTACATCGTCGCACTCTGCTGCGGAATGGTCTCCTTTGACAGTGTCGGTTCTTCCGGATGGTTCCAGTTCCCAATGCCCATGCATTTCGGAATCTCCTTTGAAGCAACCGCGATCATTTCAATGGTGATTATGTACGTTGTCAACTCGGTACAGGCGATTGGTGATCTTTCTTCCACCACCAGTGGCGCGATGGACCGCATGCCTACCGACAAAGAACTCTCGGGCGGTATCATCGGCAACGGCGTTTCCAGTATTCTTGGTGCGTTTATCGGTGGCTTGCCAACCGCTACTTTCAGTCAGAATGTCGGCATCGTTACCGTGACTAAGGTCATCAACCGGGTCGTCCTTGGCATTGCCGCGGCGATTATCCTGATCGCAGGATTGATTCCAAAATTTGCGGCGATCCTCACCACTATTCCTTACTGTGTGCTCGGCGGTGCAACGATCATGGTATTCGCCAGCATCACGATGACCGGAATCAAGCTGTTCCTCACAGCTGGCCTTACCCCAAGAAATTCTACCGCTGTGGGCCTGGCTGTCGCGATCGGCGTAGGAATTTCACAATCCGCAGGCTGTCTGGCTGGACCCGGAATGCCCACTTGGGTCAGCGAAATTTTCGGCTCCTCGTCTGTTATTGTTTCCACTATTTTTGTCATCATCTTCAATCTGGTTCTACCCAAAGACAAAGCTCCACAGTCGGAAACAAAGAAGGAACCGCAAACAACTGAAACATCTACAAAATAAATTTTGCACGAGAACATAGCTGCCCACCCAGAAAGGAAACACCTTTCTGGGTGGGCATTTTTTCCAGCTTTTTACGGATTGCTCCACCATTTTCTTAAACCGTATTTCTTACTAAGGCATTAGTTAAGACGGGGACTGGAACAACCAAAAAGCATTATGTTTTAGGAAGTGTCTTCAAGGATCGCCGAAAGTTCTGGCACTCCCATCGCATTCCCTTCCGTTTGCAAACGAGCCGACCACATTTCAAAAAATATACTGATTTCCAACAGTTTACCTTGTTAGCCAATGATGAAAACGAAAGTTCTTTTTCATTACACAACTGTTGATTCTTTCCGCTAAAACTGTAAGGTCAGGCTGTCTACCTTCTTACGGTGACCGCCTGACCTTTTTTTGTACCAATAGACCTTCTTTATTTTGCTTGATTCAATTATTTATCCGCATAATATTTATCAAGTTCTTCTTGAATATTCGCGGCTGCCTCATCCAATGCTGTTTGTGCAGGAATATTTTCAATCATTACTTTATCACAGGCAATTGACAGTTCGTCCCAAATCAAACCGCCGGTAACGTCATCATACGGCGGCAGTCCGGTCAAAACAGATTCCAGCGCTACTTCCATAACGCAGTAGCAATACTGTTGAAGATATAACGCGGAATTTTCCCATTCATGCCTTCTGCATAGTTGCTCCAAATAAATTCCGACGGGATCAACGTGGGCGGGAATGCCCAAAACTCCGATTTTGTTTTCAGACTTCCTGACAATGCCCAGAAAAACGGGAAAAACACCAGTAATGCACCAATGAACAGCAAGATAAAGATAATGATTTCCCGTGTTGAGTACTTCCAATTGCGAAATAACGGGATCGCTTGTATAGATCTTTCTTTTTTCACAGACTTCATCCCCCAGATCATTCATAATAGACATGACGGTTGCTGATGTAGAATTGCAATGCCGATAAAATTGCTGTAATAATGATCAGGATTACAGCAATGGCCGTTGCTTTTCCGACCTTATAGAATTCAAAAGCATTCAAATAATACAAATACAGCAACGTCCTGGTACTGCCAGAAGGTCCGCCCTGTGTCATGACCTGGATCTGCGAATATGCTTGCAGTGCTCCAATGGTACTTACTACAACTAAAAAGAGTGTTGTCGGAGAAATAAACGGAAGCGTAATTTTGCGGAACATTGCCACACGGCTTACTCCATCGATCTCTGCGGCTTCATAAAGATCTTTCGGGACCCGGCTCAACGCTCCCAGATAGAAGATCATATTCCATCCTACCGAGGTCCAAATAGTCACTACCATGATGGGGATCAGAGCCGTTTTAGAACTTCCGAGCCATGCTGTCTTAGGAATTCCCAAGAAGGAAAGAAGATAGTTGATGATTCCATCTTTATCAAACATAAACACCCAGATGATCGATACCGCAACCAGCGGAGTGACCCATGGAGAAAAATACAAAAATTTCAATAATCCATTGAGGATCCTGTTTTGATAAATGAATACAGCCAACAACAATCCGAGCGCGATAGAAAATGTGACTGTAACCACTGAAAAAATAACCGTTACGCTGAGAGCCTGATAAAAATCATCGCTTGTCAGGACATCGATGTAATTTTCAAATCCTACCATATTGTAAGTAGGTGTCATCATATCCCAGTCCGTAAAGCTCAGATAAACAGTATCCACCGCCGGCCAATACCAGAACAACAGTAACGGCAGCATCGCCGGAAGCATAAACAAGATAATCTTGATATGCTTTTTCAGCGTGCGACGAAACCTTATGGAATTTAAACTCGTTGCAGCCTGTTTCATTGCGGTATCTCCTCCAATTTTCTATTCATTTTTCTGGCAGCCAAAAGGGATAATAATCCGATCACCATAACCGCCAGCCAGAGTAAAATAACACCTGACCAGCCAATCAATTCTGCTGTTATCCCCGAAACCGCCATACTAACCCCTGCTGCTATATAAGAACAAAATTCCAGAAATCCAGCTACGGAGGATACCCGATCATAGGAAGCATATTTCATCGGGTAAGTTCCTAGTAAAAGTGTATTTGCCGCATACATGGCAGCTGACGAAGACGCCAACAACAGAACCGCTACAATAAAATTCGCTTTGGAAAACAAATACAAGCAAATACTGAAAACAATCCCGATGCCAAACGTCAAAATGGAAAGCTGTTCTTGTTTATAGGGAAACTTTCTGATAAGACCTCCCACCAGTGTGATACCCAAGAAATTGAGGATGGGAATCATAATGATATAAAATGCCGCCTTGCTGATATCCATCCCATAGGACTCCATAAAAAACGTCGGAGCCCATAAAGAAATTCCCTCTTTGACAATGGCTTGTGCAAAGCATGCCAGGACTACAAATTTCATATCTGTTTTTTTCACAAGCTGCCACAATGAACACCAATTCGGATTTTGTTCCGAATTTTTGTGTTCCGTGGTATTTTCGCGTATCTTAAGAGGGTCACCTGGACTGTCTTTGAAGAAAATTATCAAAAACGGCAGAAGCAGTCCACCTAAAATCGCAGGCGCCCAAAAAATCCATTGCCATGTTTCTACTGTTGCCAAAGCTCCGGACAGCAATAATGCAAACAGGCTCCCTGCCGGCATGGATGTGGAAACCACCACCACGAGGGTTGAACGTTTTTCTAGAGGAGCCCATTTTGCAATTGTCTTGGCAATCGGCCCCCACAGCATGGATTGAAACCATCCGTTTAATCCCCAACAAAGTGCAATCACTGCAAAGGACTGGGTTGCCCCTATCACCGCATTGCTTACCGCTGCAACGGTTAGTCCCATGATGATAAACCATTTTGCTGAAAATCGATCCCCACAAATCCCATGAGCTAATTGACCGCCGCCATAAACGACCAGAAAAACGCTTCCTAAAATTCCCAAACTTGCTTTATCAATCGCAAGTTCACTTTCTATGAAAGGGAACGCCACCGATAAATTACCACGGAGCAAATAGATTGCTGTATAGGACAACCAGCAAAGAAGCATCGTTCGTATGTAATGAGCCGTTTTCATGTATTCGGACCCATTTCTTCATAGAGCGGATTGCTCCAGGCAATCTTTCCGAATTTGTCAACACATTCTATCCGGATGTAACCAGCCGGCCCTTGCGGAGTATATTCCGCATGTGTCAATGAATTTTCTCCGTCCTGACTCCATTTGCAGTAACCCGCACAGACATATCCGCCAGCAATAAAATTGATATGATGTACGCCAGAACAGGTCACATAAGCTGTTCCATTGACGATACCGTATTCATAAATTTGCGGCCCGGTAGAAGAATAATAATTTCCCGAGAGAATGTTTTCCACCAAAGAATCCCTGGATAATTCCGGGGCCTGCACCATGATCCATCCGCCAAAGGAATCTTCTGCTTCGCCTTTGTTGTGATTGTCGTCCGTCGCAACAGCATGGATCCGTACGCCTTGAGAAAGTAAATGATCCCAATAAAGATCTGCATATCCTGTATGATTTTCCACATTACAGCCGTGATTGTAAATTTCCAACGCTGTAAAGCCATCCAAATCGCCAAAATCAACTGGTTCGGTACGTGACCAGACCGGATGGTTATAAATACAGAAATTTCCTCTCTCGCGGAAATAAGCCGCCATTTCTTTCACCGTTGCTTTCCCGCGCCAGGACAATCTGGGCATACTATCTCCCGAATGTAAGGGTTCCTTTTTTGCATTCCTCAACATTTCCTGAGTGCCCATGATTCCATGGATATGATGGGTCTGCATCCAGATATCGCCGCAAACATGATCCGTTGCCCATTCCACAGCTGGTAAAGTAATAAAATCCGGAGTTTCCAGTTCAGAAGAAACGACAAATTTTTCGTGATCGCTGAATGCTAAAAAAGAATAACCATGTTGTTTGTAACGTTCCACGATTTCTCGTCTGGAAAATTTCCCATCAGAAACCTGTGAGTGACAATGAAGATTCCCTTTAAAAAAGGGGAAAGGGTCCTGAAAAAAGCGTTGATCCTGAAACATAAGAAATCCCCCTCAAATAAATGTAACCGCTTACTTTTCGAGTAAATGATATCATTTTATTTTTGCAATGTCAATAAGATTCAAATTTTTTTCTTTAAATGAGTAAATATAGCAAAATTAACTATATTATCGCTAAAATAATAAAATATTAATAAGAATGTTCTTGATTTCTTCTCAGTTAAAGGGTATTATAATATTAGTAAACGGTTACAAAGTGAGGGCAAATGTATGTCTGCAACAATTTATGAAGTAGCTCAGAAAGCTGGAGTCTCCACCGCAACTGTCTCCAGAGTCATCAATCATACGGGAAATGTTTCTGAAAAAAACAAATCAAAAGTGCTCCAAGCCCTTCAGGACTGCCACTATACGGTAAACGAAATGGCCAGGTCCTTAGCCAAAAGTTCCACCATGTCGATTGCTTTGCTCGCAAAAGATATTCGCGACGATTACTATGCCCATATTGCACATGCCATCGAACTTTCTTTAGGTGACCTGGGATATTTCTCCTTTTTGTGCGATATCGGCTATGAAGTATCCCATCAGGTGGAATGTATCAATATGATGTTGTCCAAACGTGTCAACGCCATTGTCTTATTAAGTTCCCCCGGCGATGATGCCCAGATGATTTCCGCTCTGCTCGATGCCTCTGCCAGCGTTCCCGTCATCTTGGTAAACGGATTTATCGATGCCCCCAACATCTATTGCATCCAGCGCGATGATGCTTTCGCAACGCAGGAATGTATTCAGCATCTGATGTCTTTGGGATGCCGTAAGCTCCTTTTTGTCAGCGATTTTTCTTATTCCAGTGATTTTATCAAACAGCAAGCTTTCCTGAAATGCGGAAGACAATTTGCCTCTGAAGCAGATTTCACAATTTACCCCAGTAGCTGTAATCACTTGGATTGCAAAGATGTATGCGCTTTCATTGCAGCAAATCCCTCAAAATTTGACGGCGTGATTGCTTCCAACGATATCATTGCTTTAGGTATGCTTCGTAATTTATGGAAGCTTGGTATCAAAATCCCGCAAGATATCAAATTAATCGGGTTTGATAATGTCGTTTTTTCTTCCCTGTGTATCCCTACCTTAACAACTGTTGATAATAAAATCGACGAGCATTGTAAAGTCACTTCCCATATTCTTTGTTCCCTATTCGGCGGCCAATCCTTACCTCAACACCATCACGTTATCCGCCCACAGTTGCTCATTCGGGAAACTACTGCTTTTATCCCTGAAAATGAATGAAATCTTTTGTCATTTTCAAATACTTAATCGCTTAACCATTCCATTCCTTTTCTAGGTTTCCATAACTTCTATTTTCTTCTCCTCCCTTGATTTTTCTTCCTCTTTGGGACCATACTATTTTAGAAGCTTTTTTTGGGAAACATCCTTATTCTTAACCGTAATTATCTTTTTCCAGCTTTGGAATCGTAAGGAAATTAAAAAAATCTCTTGTAACTTTCCTTGCTCAGTGATATGATAGATTAGAAAAGGATATTGTTTCGGAGGTGTGAAGAATGGATCAAATGATTCTTAGGAATTTATCATATGGAATGTACGCGATCGGCGTGAAAGGCGAAGACGGCCCTTCCGCTTGTATTGTCAATACCGTCATCCAGGTAACCAGTACAGCCCCGTCTATTATCGCTATCAGCATGAACCATAACAATTACAGCCACGAATGTATTGTGAAGAATGGTATTTTTACCGTTACGGTTCTGTCGGAAGAAACATCCGGTACTGTCATCGGTGCACTTGGTTTTACTTCCGGCCGTGATACCAATAAACTGGCCAATGTTAAGCATAAGGTTTTACAGGAAGGCGTTCCGGTTATCAAAGAAAATGCTTGCTGCTGGTTCCTGTGTAAGGTCGTCAACAGCATCGAAACGGAAACTCACACCGTTTTTCTTGCTCAAATTCTTGCCGGAAGTGATAAATCTTCCCGGCGTCCCATGACCTATTCCTACTATCATGAAGTAATTCGTGGTTCTTCCCCGAAAAATGCTCCAACTTATCAGCCGGAAGAACTGAAACATGATAACGACGGCAACAGCTATATTTGCACCATTTGTAAATATGAATATAACGATCCTGAAGTTCCTTTTGAAGATTTGCCGGACGATTGGGTTTGCCCCATTTGTGGCGCACCAAAATCCGCTTTCATTAGAAAATAGCATAATTAAAAGCTCAGCCCGATACAGTCCCCTGTACCGGATGGGCTTTTCTTTTGTCTTTTTGCAAGTATCTACAATATTTGCAGAAGAGGGAGTATCTAAAGAGAAAGGGAATGAAGAAATGTCCAAACAAAAAGTTATCCAAGTGAACGAAAAGCCTCCTATTCAGCAGGCCATCCCCTTGAGCATCCAGCATATGTTCGCGATGTTCGGGGCATCTGTCCTGGTCCCTACCCTGTTCCACATCGATCCAGGCATCGTCCTCTTGATGAATGGTCTGGGTACCCTGTTCTTCATCTGGATCACCAAAGGAAAAGCTCCTGCTTACCTCGGTTCCAGCTTTGCATTCATCGCCCCTGCACTGCTCGTTATGGCGCAGCATGGTTCCCCCTATTCCACTGATGCTTATCTCACTAATCCTACCCCGGAACAACTTGCACAGCATATGGATGCCTTCTCTTATGCGCAGGGCGGCTTTGTTGTGGTCGGTATTGCCGGCTGTGTTCTGGCTTTAATCATCTACAAATTCGGTTCCCGGTGGATCGATATCGTCCTCCCTCCGGCTGCTATGGGGCCTGTGGTTGCTTTGATCGGTCTTGAGCTTGCCGGCACGGCAGCCAGCACCGGCGGTCTTCTCCCCGGTGAAGGG